>VFZS01000943.1 GCA_016871095.1 Acidobacteriota bacterium | reverse complement strand
AGACTCTTGCCTTCGGTGATCTGGAAATTGCGCAGCACGGAGAAATCGAAGGTGGCCAGCGAGTCCGCACGCAAGAGGTTGACGCCCTGGTTGCCGAAGGTGTAAATGGCGGGCTGCTGAAAGGCGTCGGTGTCATACCAGCGCGCCAGGGTGCGCTGATCGCCGGGCAGGTTAGAGTTTCGCAGGATGTCGGCGCGCAAGCTGCCGGCGGAGAAGGCGTTCGTGGTGTTCACCTGCGTGCCCACGGTAAAAACCGGCCCGGACTGCCAGGTGACCACCGAGCCGATCCCCCAGCCGCCCAGGACATACCTCAAGGGATGGACGGCCAGATAGGGCTTACCGGAACCGAAGGGCAACTCGTAGATCGAGCCCAGCGTGAAGCGGTGGGGGATGTGGTTCTCCGAGGGACCCCAGTCAGCGCGGCGGTTGTAGTAATTCGAATACGCTCCGCCTTCATTGCCCAGCGACGAGCCGCCCTCATCGACGTTGTTGAGAAACTTCGACCAGGTGTAATTGCTGACCAGGTTGAAGCCCTTCGAGAAGCGCTTTTCGAAGCGCAGCACCCCGCCGTGGTATGAGGAAACCCCAAACGCCGGCAGAGCGACTGACACGTTGGAGAACTGCGGGAATGGACGGTAGGCTTGCGTGGTGCGCCCCGGCCCGAGCACCTCCGGGCGGATCTGGTTGATCGGGATGTTGCTGGAGGCCAGCTTGCGCGAAAGGTTGGCCAGGTAGGAAACCTCCACCACCATCTGCCCCGGCAACTCGCGCTGGAGGCCGAAGTTGTACTGCATCGCGTATCCCGCGCGGCGGTATGGCTCGTAGTAGGTTACGGCCGTCGTGGCGCTGCGCCCCACCGCCACTGCGCCAAAAGCGTCGTTGAGTTCCGGCTTCTTCAGGTCCAGACCGGGCACCCCGTCCTTCAGGTAAAACGGGGCTGTAATGCCCTGGTCCGGCGTGTTCAGCGACGCCGAGACCTCGAAGCCCAGCGAGGCCGAGGTGGGCGCGCCGTGATCGAAGGGGTGGGCGAAGAACACCCCAAATCCGCCGCGCATCACCGTCTTTTGGCTGCCCAGCACCCTCCAGGCGAAGCCGAAGCGGGGCCCGAAGTTGTTCCAGTCCGTGTCGTAGGGGTTGGTGCGCCAGCCGTTGATCCCGGCGAATTTCACCACCCCCGGCGTGCCGGACACCGGATTGATGGCGGCCGGGTCGAAACCGTTCATCCGGTTGTTGGCGTCCACTATGGGCGTGTCGGTCTCGAAACGCACACCCAGGTTGAGGGTCAGGTCCCTCGTGACCGTCCAGTCGTCCTGCACGAAGCCGGCCAGATACCAGCTCGAACGGTCGAGCAGTTCCGTCTGGCGCGCACTGAACCCGGTGACAAAACCCAGCAGCATGCTCGCCAAACCATTGCCGCTGGCCGCCACGCCGGGCTGGCCGGTGGGAAGGGTGCTGAACCCGAAGGTCCCCGAAGCGGCGGGACGGTTGATTTCGTAATTGTAGGCGGACCGCGCTTCGGCGCCGAATTTCAAAGCGTGCCGCCCGCGCACCCAGGAGAGGTTGTTCACCATCTGGTACTGCTCGATGGGGAACTGCCGCCGTTCCTGGCTGGCCGAACCGAACGTGGCGAAGCCGGTAGCGGAAATCTGCGGGAAAGCGTCATCGGGCACGCCCTTGATGCCGATCTTGCTGGGCCAGTTCCCGCCCAGCCCCCGGGAGTAAGCGTGGTTGATCCGGTTGCCGTAGGTGAAGCGGAACTCATTCACCAGGGTGGAGGTGAACACCCGCGTCCAGGCGCCATACCAGAACTGCTGATGCCGCTTGGTGTCGTTCGTAGGGCAAGCGCCGCGCT
>VFZS01000942.1 GCA_016871095.1 Acidobacteriota bacterium | reverse complement strand
TCACCCCTTGGGCCGGGACGGGTTTCGGCGGGAAGTCATTGAAGCTTAACGGGGTTGGCGGCGCTCGGGGAGCTTCTTCCGCGTGACTACACGGGTGTCGGTGTGGGGTAGGACTTCCGGCAGGTGGAGGTCCAGAGCTTTGAGCAAAGCACTGGCGCCCGCGCTGGGCTTGGGGATGCGCAGGCAACTGCCGCCCCCCTCGACCTTGACTTCCATCGAACAGAGCGTCTGGAGTTGCGCGAGCCCCTCTTCGACGGTCACGTCCAGCGAGGTCCAGGCCCGGCTCAGTTCCCGCCGGATCAGGTAGGCCAGCCTAACCACGAGGACGTGACCGCGGGTGTGTTCCGCCGTGCGCACGTTAATGGGGCGGGTCTCCAGGTGCACGGTCTTGCAGGTGCGGAAAGCCTGCTCGACTTGGGCCAGATCCTTGTAACGGTCGTGCACCACCTGCTTGGAAGCGGCACTCTCCGGAAGGTCGGTCTTGATCACGTAGCAGCCGTCCAGCCGCGACACCTCCTCCAGGGCCGACCGATTCACCGTCAGATTCAAGGTGCGCCCGTGGGCCTCCACCGCCAACCAACGGTCGATCTTCAGTTGGGCGATCTTGGCGCGCAGGGCCTTCTCCGCAGTGGCCACCTGGGCGCGGGGATGCTCGGCCAGATAGCGGTTCCGCTCCTGTCGCAGGCGCTCCAGGCGCGCCTGTTTGTCGGCCCGGGAAGCGGCCAGTTGCGCGGCCCGCAGGGGATTGCGCCGCAGCACATACCGCACGCCTTCCTGCTGGATCTCGCACACGGCGGCATCGAACAACGCCATCTGTAGCACGCCGGCCGCCAGCAGCGTCTCGATCTGGGGCTTGGTGATGGCCGTGATGTAGTGAAACCCGGCCTGCGACAACTCCTCCACCTGAGCGCTTTTGATCATGCCCCGGTCGCCCACGAACGTCACCCGCTGGCAGCCGAACCGCTCGCTGGCCTTCTGCACCTGCGCGGCAAACGTCTGCGCATCTTGGGTGTTGCCCCGAAAGACTTCCGTGGAGACCGGCTGCCCCTGCTCGTCGCACAACAAACCGATGACGATTTGTTTCTTGCCCTTCTTGCCGTCCCGGTCGTAGCCGTAGTCGCCGTAGGCGTTCTGTTGTCCTTCCAGGTAACGGCTGGTGACGTCGTAGAGAAACAACTCCGGTTTCTGCGCCCCGCGCCGGGCGGCGAACAGCCGCTGCTCGATGGCGGCCTGCTGCTGGCTCAGCCAGCCGAGATTGGCGTACAGGTCGTTCTCGTCGAAACCGCGCCGGATGCCCAGCACATCGCAGGCGGCGTGCACTTGCGCCAGCCGCACAGCCGACAAGCGCGAGCCCTGATCCAGCACCCGCGCCAGGACCTGCCACAGGGCGAGCTGGCCGGCGAAGGTGGGGCCCAGGGCGCGATCCAGGCCCAAGCGCCGGGCGATGGCATACAGGGTCCAGACGGCCCCCACGGAGGGGCCCTGGCTCAACTGGATCCTGTCCAGCGAACCGAGGGCGGCCAGCTCGCCCTTGAACTTGAGGGCCAGTTCGATGGCGGCGATCTCTTGGGGATCGCAATGGGTGAGGTTGGCGATTTCGCGTTTGCGGACGCGCTGACCGTCGCGGTAGGACTCGCGCAGGTAGATGGAGGTATAGACTTTGCCGTTGGCGGAGGGCCAGGAGGCGCGGGCCACGTACATGTCCACATCATACGCGACATAGTAGCATAAATCAAGCATACAATTGCAGACTTGACGACATCGAGCATGTCTACACTTTCGAAGCCCAAAAACCACTTAAGCCCATGAGCATGCAGGAGTTATCTCAGAAACTCAGAGGTGAACATCCATTAA
>VFZS01000941.1 GCA_016871095.1 Acidobacteriota bacterium | reverse complement strand
AGCCATTTCTTCGATCTGACAGCGGCAATCAGCGAGACCGGGCAGCCGGTAGTCAGCCTTAACCAGCCGGTAACGATCGCCGTGCGTTACACGCCGCAAGAGCTGAACGGAGTGATGGAAAGCACGCTAAACCTCTACTGGTACAACGGCACCGCCTGGGTGCGGGACGGCATCACCACCGTGGGGCGGGCCAGCGGCGTGCTGACCAGTACCACCACCCATTTCACCACCTTCGCCGTTCTGGGAGGGACGCACCGGCTCTACCTGATGCCGTTATTCCGCAAATACCAATACCCGTCTTCGGCGCCGGTACGCATGTCTGGCCCCGGGATCGAGGGTGTAGTGGAGCTTCTGGACATCGAAGGTGGCTGCTGGGTTGTGGCTACCGCTCAAGGTGTGAACTACCAAATCTCCGGCCCGCTCGCCGACCAGATCAAGCGTCCAGAAAACATTGGTCGGAAGATTCGCATCGCAGGCAAGGTAATCCCTGCTTTTTCCTACTGCATGGTCGGCCCCATCTTTGAGGTCACTGCCTACGAATTCCTCTGAGTTATGGGCCCTTGGTTGAGCCCATCACTAGAGAACCCAACAAAGAAGAAAAGGCCGGCGACGCAGGTGTCGCCGGCCTTTTCGCGGAAAATCTCCGCGTTTATCAGCGTGAATCCGCGTCCCGTAGCTTAACTCTCCATGGCCTGCCATAGCAACTCCGTGACGTCCAGCACCTTGATGCGGCTGCGGGCACGTTTGGCCGCGCCGAAGAGGGTGCGCTTGCACTGCTGGCAGGCGGAGACCAGCACCTGGGCGCCCACGTCCTCTGCCTGGGCCAGGCGCTGGCGGGCGATGGTGGTGCTCAGACCGGCGTCTACGGTCTCCAGATTGCCGCCGCCACCGCAGCACATGGCGTTCTCCCGGCTGCGGGCCATCTCCACCAGCGTCACGCCGGGGATGCTGGCCAGCAGGCGGCGGGGGGCGTCGTAGACGGCGGATTTGCGCCCCAGGTCGCAGGGATCGTGGTAGGTGACCACCAGCGGCTCCAGCCCCCGCGGCCGCAAGCGCCCCGCGGCCAGGAGCTGCTCCAGGAGTTGCGTGCTGTGCAGCACGGCAAAGCCCAGCGGCTCGCCGGCCAGCTCTGGGTAGACGTCGCGCCAGGTGTGGTAGCACGAGGGGCAGGTGGCCACCATGGCTGGCACGCCCAGGGCGCGCACCTGGGCGACGTTGTGCGCGGCGAGCTCCTGCGCCTGAGCCACCAGCCCGGCGCCGAGCAGGGGGAAGCCGCAGCACCATTCTTCTCCGCCGAGGACCGTCGTCTGCACGCCGGCGAGCTGTAAGAGCTGCCAGAACGCCTGCGGGATGCCGTAGGCCAGGGGGTAGAACGAGGCCAGGCAGCCAACGAAGAGCGCCACCTCGGCGGGGGCTTGCTGCGCCGCTGGCTGGTCGCCGGTGGCCGATTGCCCGGCGGGCGACGGGCTGCCCGCGAGGGCCAGTGGCTCCGGCAGCCCCTCGCTCCACATCAGTCGCTCTGCGTTGGCCTCACCGAGGATGTTGCGCGTGCGGGCGATGGTCGTCTCGAGCTGCGCCAGGCCATCGGGCAGCAGGTGGGCGCGGGCCAGCTCGCCCTTGGCCGCGGCCAGCAGGTCGGTGACCTTCACCCCGCTGGGGCAGCTCTGCACGCAGGCGTTGCAGTCCAGACAGCGAAATAGGCGCTCCCGCATGGTGGCCGAGGGGGCCAGCGTGCCTTCGGCTAGAGCTTTGGCCAGTTGCACCTTGCCCCGCGCCACGGCGCCTTCGGTGCGTAGCACGCCGAAGACCGGGCACACCCCCTGGCAGAGGCCGCAGCGAATGCAGCGCACGGCCT
>VFZS01000940.1 GCA_016871095.1 Acidobacteriota bacterium | reverse complement strand
CGCCCAACACCAGGGGCGTCACGCCGTGCTCGCGCGCATAGCTTGCCGCCGCCTGCAACGCCTGCTGCGCCGTGGCGATAACCTGGGTTTCGCCGTTCGCCAGACGCGGATCGCCGGGCTTGGGGGTTTCGCACGCGGGCGATTCCAGACGGGCACGGACGGGCGCCGGCACTTCGATGCGGTATTTGTTGAGAATGGCCAGCGCCTGTTCGCGCGTGGTCGGATCGGCCACGGTGGGGCCGGAGGCGATAACGGAAGCCTCGTCGCCAGGGATATCGGAAATGCCGAGCGTGACGACGCGGGCCGGCGCGCAGGCCAGCGCCAGCCGTCCACCCTTGATCGCCGAGAGATGCTTGCGCACGCAGTTCATCTCGTGGATGTTGGCGCCGCTCTTGAGCAGCGCGCGGTTGACCGCCTGCTTGTCAGCAAGCGTGAGGCCGGGCGCGGGCAGCACCAGCAGCGCCGAGCCGCCGCCGGAGATCAGACACAGCACGAGGTCGTCAGCCGTCAGCCCTTTGACGAGCTCGAACATCGCGGCGGCGGCCTGCTCACCCGCCGCATCGGGCACCGGATGCGCCGCTTCGACAACCTCGATGCGCGCGGTGGGCGCGCCGTGACCATAGCGGGTGACGACCCTGCCGGAAAGCGGCTTGTCCGCCGGCCAGTGTGCCTCGACCGCCGCCGCCATCGCAGCGGCCGCCTTGCCGGCGCCGATCACGACCGTCCGGCCCTTGGGCGGCGCGGGCAGATGCGGCGGCACGCAGATCGCCGGGCTGACCGCCGCCACCGCGGTGTCGAACAGACCCCGCAGGAAGGCTTGCGGATCGGGGGTGGCGGCCCTCACAGGCTTACTCCGCCTGGGCGACTTCGTGGTTGGCCATCAGCTCCAGGGCGCGCACCATGGCCGAGTGATCCCAGCCGCTGCCGCCGTGCGCCGCGCAGGCATTGAACAACTCCTGCGCCGTGGCGGTGTTGGGCAGCGAAAGGCCCATGGCACGGGCGCCGGAGAGGGCCAGGTTGAGGTCCTTCTGGTGCAGTTCGATGCGGAAACCGGGGTTGAAGGTGCGCTTGACCATGCGCTCGCCATGCACCTCGAGAATGCGCGAATTGGCAAAACCGCCCATCAGCGCCTGACGCACCTTGGCGGGGTCGGCACCGGCCTTCGAGGCGAACAGCAGCGCCTCGCCGACGGCCTCGATGTTGAGGGCGACGATGATCTGGTTGCAGACCTTGCAGGTCTGGCCGTCGCCGTTGCCGCCGACCAGCGTGATGTTCTTGCCCATCAGATCGAGCAAGGGTTTCACGGTGTCGAAGGTGGCCTGATTGCCGCCGCACATGATGGTGAGCGCGGCGTTCTTGGCGCCAACCTCGCCGCCCGAGACCGGCGCGTCGATGTACTCGCATCCCAGCGCGTTGATCTTCGCGGCGAACGCCTTGGTCTCGATCGGCGAGATCGAGCTCATGTCAACGACGGTTTTGCCGGGCGCAAGACCCTCGGCAATGCCCTCCTTGCCGAACAGCACCTTCTCGACATCGGGGGTGTCGGGGACCATCGTGAAGATGACATCTGCGTTGCGGGCAACCTCGGCCGGCGAGGCGCAGGCCTTGCCACCAGCGGCAAGGAGCTCCGCGGCGACGCCCGAGCGGCTGTAGAGGTAGGCGGTGTGACCGCCGGCGATGAGGTGGCCGGCCATGGGTTTGCCCATGATACCGAGACCAATGAATCCAATGTTCATGTCGATGCTCCCGTTTATTGCTTGAGGTAGGGGGCGGCCCAGCCGAGGCCGGCCTGCGTGGTGGTCGCCGGTTTGTACTCACAGCCGATCCAGCCTGAATAGCCGATCGTGTCGAGGAAAGCAAACA
>VFZS01000939.1 GCA_016871095.1 Acidobacteriota bacterium | reverse complement strand
CAGGACACGTTGGGGAAGTTGTAGTGGTCGTGGTAGAAGTGGTTGTCGTCGTAGTCCAGCACGTCGTGCGAGTCGAGGTTGGCCAGGCCGCCGTAGCCCATCTGCGTGCCCGCCACCGGCACCCACTGGTCGGTGGTGTCGCGCACCGCCCCTAGCATAGCCGCCAGATACGCGCGGTCCCGCTCGATGAGGAAGCGCACGTAGTCGTTGGCGCGCTCCACGGTCCCGTATTCGTTTTCGCCCACCAGGGCCACGTTGCCCGCCTCGAGGCTCTCCTCGGAGGCCAGGCCGCGGCGGCCCGTGGCCCGCAGACTGGCGTTCCGCACGTACACAGTGGTTCCCGCCAGCTTCTCGATGGACATGCCGAAGCGCCCGATGCCCTCCATGGCGAAGGAGGGCTGGAACCCCATGCGGTAGCGCTGCCACTGGTTGGTGACGGTGATAGTGCTGTTGGTGGCGGTGCGCCAGGGGCTGACGTTCTGCTTGACGTCCCAGTAGACAGTGCGCGAAGCGCCCTCGGCGAGGTCAGCCCGCACCTCGACCTCGACGGTGTAGTGGGCGTCGGTAGACACCGAGAAGCCAACCTGCTTGAGTATGACCACATCCGTGCCGTCCAGCACCTGCACGCGCACGGTGGGAACGCTCTCCTCGGCCACCCACTCGGGGTTGGTGCCCCGGCCGGGAAGGTGATTCTCGATGACCCACTGTCCGGGCAGCAACTCGGGACCGTCGGACTGGCCCGCGCCCCAGGCCTTCAAGAGCGCTTCCGTATCCGCGTAGCGGGAGCGCAAGTAGGCATTCCACTGGCGCTGGAACTCGTCCTTGTACTCGCCCACCAGAGTGCGGTCCAGGTTGCGCGTCTGCCAGTCCCGCGCCAGCCCGGATTCGTTGTTGATCTCGACCATCCCCAGCACAGGGTCGTCCTGGAGGCGCAGGGCCTCGAGGATCCGGCGGGTGTAGTCGGTCTGTAGCTCCACCATGCGCGGGTAGAAGACGTGCAGCGGCTTGCTCTGCGTTGGGAAGCTGGGGTGCGGAGGAAGGCCATCCACCGCGGGCCGGAACACGTAGCCCACGTGCAGGTTCAGGTTGATGTAGATGCCCTCCGCGCGGAGCGCATCCAGAAATGCCCGCAGCCGCGCCACCGCCACCGTATTCAGCGTGGGATAGGGGCCGTTGGTCAGCAGGGAGCCGGCGTTGGCGGGGTTCGAATCCGGCTGGCTGTCCATGTGGTGCAGCCGGACCAGGTTGACGCCCAGCCGCCGCAGGCGCCGGGCGATGCGCGCCGCGTCGGTCTCCGCCGGGAAGTTGGCGCCGAAGCACAGGTTGACGCCGAACAGCCGGACGCGCTCGTCGTCGGCGGTAAACGGGGTTATGTCCTCGCCCACCCGAGCGAAGTGGCCGTCACGCACGAACAGCCGGTCGGCGGCGGTGAGGGGGCGATTGAGGAAGCTGAAGTCGGGCGCGCCCCCGAGCCAGTCCTGATCGATGCGGAACTGATACAGGTCACTCTGGCCGAAGGCGCAACCGGCCAGCAGCCAGGCAGCCCAACCGCGAAGCATACACCCAACATCTTCGCACGAGTCCCGTGACCGCCTGGTAGAGTTCGCACTCGTTCCTGCGCAGGCCCGTGTTGGTTGACTCCCTGAGCGCTCGGGAAAGCACCGTATCGACCGGTCACGGGACGAGGCGGCCCGGCGCCCGTGCCGATGGCCGGATCAGGGCGCCGGTAGAGGCGCCAGGCGGACCTGTGCGATCCACAGCTCCCCCTCGATGCGGGTAGTGCCCGGGGCCCGCCGGTAGTGCAGCGACAGCTTCGAGGGGGCGCCGGCCGCCGCCACAAACTCCAGTGACTCGTCTCGCCACTCC
>VFZS01000938.1 GCA_016871095.1 Acidobacteriota bacterium | reverse complement strand
GCCTGCTGCAAGCCGCGAAGCTGGGGCTGGCCGAGGCGGCCTGGCAGGTGCGCAGCCGGGTGCGCCTGGCGCTGCTCGAGCGGGTCGTCGCCCTCCAGCGGCTGGAGACGCTGAAGGCCGAGGAGGACGCGCGCGCGGAGGCCCTGGCCTTGATCGAGCGCCGCTTCCAGGCGGGGGAAGTCTCGCGGCCGGATGTGGACGGAGCGCGCCTGGAGCTGAGCAGCGCCCGCGTCGCCCTGCGGGCCGCCCGGGGCCGCGCGGAGGAGAGTCTGGCCGGGCTGGCCGCCGCGGCGGGGCTGCCCTTCGCGGCTCTGGACGCGATGCCGGTCGAATGGCCGGCGATCCACAACCCGCCCCGGCCGGAGGCGCTTCCGCTGGCCAACCTCCAGGAGGCCGGGCTGCTCAACCGCATCGACGTCCGCCGTATGCTTCTGGAATACGATGCGCTGGAGGCGGCGCTGCAACTGGAGATTGCCCGGCAGTACCCGGACTTCGCTGTGCTCCCCGGGCACTCCTTCGAGGAAGGCCATCACCGCATCACGCTGGGGCTGGCGCTGCCGTTGCTCATTCGCAACCGGAATCGCGGGCCAATCGCGGAGGCCGAGGCGCGCCGGCTCGAAGGCCGCGCCCGTTTCCTGGCTCTCCAGGCGCAGGCCATCGCGGAGATGGAATCGGCCATGGCCCGCTACGAGGCGGCGGTGGGGGAAGTCGAGGAGAGCGGGCAGCGGCTGCTGGCCGTTCAGCGGGAGCGGGAACGCGCGCTGCGGCGGGCCGTGGAAGTGGGCCAGGAAGACCAGCTCGCCCTGGCAAATGCGCGCGTGGAGACAGCGGTGTTGGAGCGCACACGTCTGGAAGCGCTGGCCAAGGCTCAGGCCGCGCTGGGCGCTCTGGAGGACGCGGTGCAAAGGCCGCTGCAAGACGGCCTGGGACCGCCGGCGGTTCCGGTGGAGAGTCCCAGAGAGGAGAAGCCGTGATGAAGCCTATGCTGAGCTGGGCGGCGGGCGTGGCGGCGCTGGCGGCGCTGCTGGCGCTCGGGCTGCGGGCGTTGCGCGAGAGGCACGCCGAGGCCGCCGGAGTGCGCCCCGAGGCTCCGGCGCGCATCGAGCGCAATGAAGCTGGCGAGGCGCTCGTGCGCTTGGACCGTGAGACCGTCGAGCGCGCGGGGCTCCGGACCGAGCCGCTGGCGGCGGCCGAGGTGGAACCGGAAGTCGCAGGCTACGGGCGGCTCCAGGAAGACCCGGCGGCAGTCTTCGTCCTGCGTGCGCCCGTGGCCGGGACGCTGCGCGCGCCGGAGGGGCGTGCCTGGCCCGCCGTGGGAGAGAACCTGCTGGAAGGAACGCCGGCCGGCGCGGTCGAGCCGCGCCTGGCCCCCGCGGAGCGGATCGCGCTGATGGAGCGGCTGGCCGCGACCCGCGCGGAAGCGGCCTCCGCCGGGGCCGCTCTGACCGCTTCGAAGGCCGCCTACCAGCGGGCGCGCACGCTCAACGCGGACAACAAGAACGTCTCGGACCGCGCACTTGAGGAAGCCGAGGCACGCCTCAAGGGCGACGAAGCGCGTGCCGGCGCCGCGCAGGAGACGGTGCGCTTGCTCGAAGCCTCGCTGCGCGCCCCCGCCGCCGCGCCGCTGGCTCTGGCGCGTGGCGGCCAGGTGGTCGAGGTGATGGCGCAGCCGGGCGAGGCGCTCGAGAGCGGGCAGCCGCTGCTGCGCGTGGTGCGCTTCGAGAGGCTGCTGGCGCGCGTGGAGATCCCCGCCGGCGAGGTTGTTGTTCCCGACGTTGTGGCAGCGCGGCTCGTGGTGCTGGGCCGGGAGGAACGTCCCCTGCGCGGTGAGCGTGTCGCCGTAACGGCGGCGGAGCCAGGCACACA
>VFZS01000937.1 GCA_016871095.1 Acidobacteriota bacterium | reverse complement strand
GTCGCGCCCACTGGCTTCCGAGACATCCACAAGGTGAGCCAACAGGCGGGTCCGCTCGATGTGGCGGAGGAAGCGCGTGCCCAGGCCATGGCCCTGGTGCGCGCCCTCGATCAGGCCGGGGATGTCGGCCACCACGAAAGTGCGCTGGTCGTCGAGGCTGACCACTCCCAGGTGCGGCTCCAGCGTGGTGAAGGGGTAGTCGGCGATCTTGGGCCGGGCCGCCGAGATGCACGAAATCAGGGTGGATTTGCCGGCGTTGGGGAACCCTACCAGGCCCACGTCGGCCAGCAGTTTCAGCTCGAGCCGCAGGCGCCGCTCCTCGCCCGGGCGGCCAGGCTCGTGCTCGGTGGGGGCCTGGTGGGTCGAGGTGGCGAAGCGGGCGTTGCCCCGGCCGCCCCGGCCCCCGCGCGCCACCAGGAAACGCTCCTCCGCCTGGGTGAAGTCGTGCAGCAGCTCGCCCGTAAGCGCGTCGTGGACCACCGTGCCCACCGGCACGGGAACCTCGACGCCCGCCCCCTCGCGGCCCGTGCAGTTGCTGCCCTGCCCGTGCCGCCCGCGCTCGGCGCGGTGCTCAGGGTTGTAGCGCAGGTGCAGCAGGGTGTTGTAGTGCGGGTTGGAGATTAGCGTCACATCCCCGCCCCGGCCTCCGTCGCCTCCGCTGGGGCCGCCCCGCGGCACGTATTTCTCACGCCGGAAGGCCAGACACCCGTTGCCGCCGTCGCCCGCCTTGACCCAGATGGTGACTTCGTCGATGAACATAGAAAAGCCGCCCGGCCTCGCCAGGGCGGCTCATGCAAACGCTCTTTGGCCGCGGTTCAGGAAACCACGCGCACGCTGACAAACTTCCCCATGCGCCCGCGGTCGCGGAACTCGACCAGGCCGGGGATCTTGGCGAACAAGGTATCGTCCTTGCCCCGCCCCACGTTGTCGCCGGGCTTCACCCGGGTTCCGCGTTGCCGGACGAGAATCGAACCGCCCGTCACCAACTGCCCGCCGAAGGCCTTTACCCCCAGCCGCTGGGAGTTGGAGTCCCGTCCATTGCGTGAAGTGCCGCCGCCTTTCTTCTTCGCCATAACCCTTGTCCTATGCCGTGACGATCTCGGTAACCTTGACCCGCGTCAAGTCCTGCCGGTGCCCGATGGTGCGCTTGTACTGCTTCTTGCGTTTGAACTTGAACACGATGATCTTCTTGGCGCGGTCGTGCTCGGTGATGGTGGCCCGCACCTTGGCGTCGCCCACCTCCGGGCCAGCCAGGAGCTGGTCCGGTTCCTGGAACACCGCCAGCACGCGGTTCAGCTCGATCTCGGTTCCCACCGGCCAGGGCAGCCGGTCCACTTCGATAACGTCGCCGAGGGACACGCGAAATTGCTTGCCGCCGGTCTCGATCACTGCGTACATGAGAGCACCTTTCCGTTGGCCAGTCCTTGGGGGCCGATTTGGGCACGCGACGCACTCCACGCCCGCACCGCAGGTGATGATTATTCATGTTACACCATCGGGCGGGGGCGCCGCCACTAGTCCCGTGACCGCCTCGTGAAGATCACGCCCGTTTCCGCGTATGCCGGTGTTGGCTGACCGCTTAAGGGCTCGGGAAGGCGCCGAATCAGGCGGGCACGGGACTAGGCGGAACCGCCCCAGCCGGCGACCATCCTCTTGACGCCCAGCAGAGGCGCCGTCGAAGGAGGTTTGCCGGCATGGGGGATGCCAACCAGGCCGGCCGCCAGGTGGGTGAACTGCTTGCCCAGGGCGGTGTCGGGAGTCAGCAGCCGGCCCTCGGCGAGGGCCCGGTACAACTCCGGATAGCTGCTAGGGAGCCTAAGGTACACAGGCAGCCCGACAAGGCGTTCCACCTGGGAAATGGCGAAAT
>VFZS01000936.1 GCA_016871095.1 Acidobacteriota bacterium | reverse complement strand
CGGAGAAGAACTCGTTGAAGTCGAAGCCGCCGAAGTCCATGTGGGGACTCCAGGCCTGCCCGCCCCCGGCGCCCGGCCCGGCGGCGGAGTAGAAGCCGAACTGGTCATACATCTGGCGCTTCTTGGCGTCGCTGAGGACGTCGTGGGCCTCCTGGACTTTCTTGAAGCGCTCCTCGGCGGACTTGTCGCCGGGGTTCAGGTCGGGATGATGCTTGCGGGCCAGGCGGCGGTATGCTTTACGGATCTCGTCCGTGGTGGCGTTGCGCCGCACCCCCAGGGTCTCGTAGTAGTCCTGTCGCGCAGCCATGTGTGGCCTGTAGCTTGCAGCCTGTAGCCTGTAGCCTGTAGCTTGTAGCCTGTGGCCTGTAGCGTGTAGCCTGTGGCCTGTAGCAGGCGGGCGGCCGCTCTCCTACAAGCTACGAGCCACAAACCACCAGCTATTTCTTCCCTTTGTCATCCATATCCACGAACTCGGCATCCACCACGTTGTCTTTCCCGGCGGCCTCCTCGGGGCGCGGCGGGGGCGGACCTTCGGAGGGGCCGGCACCGGGCGCGGCCTGCGGGCCAGCGGTACGATACATCGCCTCGGCCAGCTTGTGCATGGCCTGGGTGAGCTTGTCGGCAGCGGCGTTGATGCGCTCCAGCCCGCCGGCGGTCATGGCGGCCTTGGTCTCGCTGAGCGCGTTCTCGATCTCGCGGGCGTCCGCTTCGGAGACCTTGTCGCGGTGCTCCTTCAGCAGCTTTTCGGTCTGGTAGACCATGGCGTCGGCGCGGTTGCGGGCCTCGATCTCCTCCTTGCGGCGGCGGTCGGCGGCGGCGTGGGACTCGGCGTCGCGGGCCATCTTGTCCACCTCATCCTTGCTCAGTCCGGAGGAGGAGGTGATGGTGATGCGCTGCTCGTTGCTGGTGGCCTTGTCCTTGGCCGTGACGTTGAGGATTCCGTTGGCGTCGATATCGAAGGTGACCTCGATCTGCGGCACGCCGCGCGGAGCCGGCGGGATGTTGCCCAACTGGAACACGCCCAGCAGGCGGTTGTCGGAGGCCATGGCGCGCTCGCCCTGGTGGACCTTGACCTCGACCGAAGTCTGGCTGTCGGAGGCGGTCGAGAAGATCTCGCTCTTGCGCGTGGGGATGGTGGTGTTGCGCTCGATCAGGCGGGTGAAGACACCGCCCAGGGTCTCGATGCCCAGCGACAGCGGGGTCACGTCCAGCAGCAGCACGTCCTTGACCTCGCCGCCCAGCACGCCGCCCTGCACCGCGGCGCCGATGGCCACCACCTCGTCGGGGTTCACCCCCTTGTGCGGCTCCTTGCCGAAGAACTCCCGCACCATCTCCTGCACGCGCGGGATGCGGGTCGAGCCGCCCACCAGCACCACCTCGTCGATCTGCGTGGGCGTCAGCTTGGCATCCTCCAGCGCCCGCCGGCAGGGCCCCAGCGTGCGGTCCAGGATGTCCTGCACCATCTGCACCAGGCGGGACCGGGTGAGTTTCATAACCAGGTGCTTGGGACCGGAGGCGTCGGCGGTGATGAAGGGCAGGTTGATCTCGGTCTCCAGCAAGGTGGACAACTCGATCTTGGCCTTCTCGGCGGCCTCCTTGAGGCGCTGCAACGCCATCTGGTCGCGCGACAGGTCGATGCCGTTCTCCCGTTTGAACTCGCCGATGATCCACTCGATGATGCGCTGATCGATGTTGTCGCCGCCCAGATGGGTGTCGCCGTTGGTGGACTTCACCTCGACCACGCCCTCGCCCACCTCCAGGATGGAGATGTCGAAGGTGCCGCCGCCGAAGTCGTAGACCGCGATGGTCTCGTTCTTCTTCTTGTCCAGGCCGTAGGCCAGGGCGGCGGCGGTAGGCTCGTTGATGAT
>VFZS01000935.1 GCA_016871095.1 Acidobacteriota bacterium | reverse complement strand
CCGCGGCTACAAGAACCTGCGCTACCTGCTCCTGAAGGCCCAGCGCATGGCGGCGACCAAGACTGAATTCGTGGTCCTCAAGAAAGCGGCCTAAAATGCGGCTCCCCACGAATTCCTGCTCAGAACCACACTTGTGTTTTTGCCAGCATTTCTCGCGCTACGTGCCCTGAGGCCTCTCCGTTACCTTCGGCCCTACCTCCGTTCGGATTTTGCCGTCGTACTGCGGCGCTCCGCCACGCCGTAAGGGTCCGTCAGTAAATAACTGTGTCAACTTCTGGGGAGGAGACTGTAGTTCCAATCGCCATGAAACCGGTCTCTCTGGAGGTGGAGCTCGACCATTTGCTGATCGGAAACCCTGATCCCCGCGGGATAGATGTTGGTGTCGAGTTTGCTCTTCACGGCCAGACCGGTCGTGGTCGTGGTGGCGGCGATGAGATTGATGATGACCTCGTGGCTGATCAGCGGCTTGCCGCGCCAGTTCTGGCTGATGAAGGAGAACAGGCGGTGTTCGATCTTGTTCCATTTGCTGGTACCCGGCGGGAAGTGGCAGACCGAGATCTCCAGCCCGGTTTCGTCGGCCAACTGTTGCAGCTCCCACTTCCACAACCGCACGCGGGCGCCATTACTGCCCCCGGAGTCGGCGGTAATCAACAGCCGTCGCGCGCTGGGATAGCTGGGGCGTCCCATCCACCGCCACCAGCGGCGAATGCTCTCGACCGCAAAGGCCGCCGTGTCGTGATCCACTCCCACGCTGACCCACCCTACGTTCCGTCCCAGGTCGTAGACCCCATAGGGCGCCACCTTGCCCTTGCCCGGCTCACGGATTTCGAAGTCGTGAACCCGCACGGGTTCGGGTTCCCCTTGCACCTGCCACTCGCGCCCGCCGTTCTTGAAATCGCCCACCAACTCCTTTTTCTTGGTATCCACCGAAATCACAGGCTCCCCCTGCCTCAGATACCGCTGTGCCTTCCGGTTGATGTATTCAAACTGCTGATCCCGATCCGCATGCTGGCTTCCCTCCAGCCTCTTCTGGTTCGCCTGCAAACTGTAGTCCAGGGCGTGGAGCAGTTCGGCCACGGTCTGATAACTGACGGCGTGCCCTTCGTGCTGCAGTTCCTCCGCCAATATGCGCACGCTCTTGCAGGTCCACCTCAGGGGAGATTCCGGATCTCCGCGAGTCGCCGGATCCACCAGTCGATCCAGGTCGGCCAGCAGGGTCGGGTCCCTATCGATGGTCCTCTTTCGACCGGCGCCCTTCCGCCGAATTCGGAATGGCTCCGACCGCGTCCCGCGCGCCGCCTTCTGCCGGCTCAGTTCCTTCATCCCTTCGGTGATCGCGCGGCGCGATACCCCCGTCGCACGCGCCACCGCTGAGATCCCTCCGTATCCGATCGCCTCGCTCTCGGCGGCCGCGACCAGCCGCCGCATCCTCTCGTCCAGGAAGGCCGACAAAGAACGAAACCGCCGTTGGATGTCCTTGTGGTTCACCACTCCACAAGTATAAAACAAAACAGGCCAACTTGTTCTATTTATTTCCTGACAGGCCCTAATCCTCCGTCCACGGGGCAGGCGGGATAGAACCGCCTGCCCCGTCCGAGTACTCAGAATTCCAACTTTAGCGCGAATTGCAGGTCGCGGTTGTCGCCAATGGTCGATGTGATGCGGCCCACCGTCGGTGATCCGATCGAGGCGTTGGGGAACCCGAACATCGGGGTATTGAACAGGTTGAAGGCGTCCATGCGGAACTGAAGCTTCAGGCGCTCCTTCAGGGCAGTGTTCTTGACGAAGGAAGTGTCGAAATTGACGTGCCCGGGCGCGCGGAGCACGCCGCGCGCCACGTTGCCGTAGGTGTTGGGCGGCGGCGCCACGA
>VFZS01000934.1 GCA_016871095.1 Acidobacteriota bacterium | reverse complement strand
CTGAGGTTGTTGTAGTACAGGTGCAGCCCCCAGGAGGTGAGCAGGATGTTGGAGACGCCCTGCGGGAAGGTCACGATGCCTTCGGCGCGCAACGCCTCGTTGACCCGGCGCGCCGTGGCGGCGTCGGCGAAGCTGGCGATGAGGAAGCAGCCGGTGTCGCCTTCCGGGTCGAGGATGCGCCGCAGCCGCAGGCCGGGATACTTCTCCAGCGCGGCGCGGATGCGGTACTTGCTGCGGCGCATGGCGGCGATGGTGGCGGGGAGTTTGCCGAGCTGCACCCGGAGTACGGCGGCGCGTAACTCGTCCAGGCGGTAGCCGCGGCCCCACAGCAGCAGCTCGGGCACGTTGAATATCATGCGGCCGCTGGCATCGCGCGCGTAGCCCACGTCGTGGAAGGCCATGGCGCTCCGGTACAGGTCGAAGTTGCCGGTGACCAGGCAGCCGCCTTCCCCGGCCGTCATATTCTTGTTGGTCTGGAAGCTGAACACGCCGATCTCGCCGAAGCTCCCCACCTTCTGCCCGCCAATCGAGCCGCCAGCGCACTGGGCGCAGTCCTCCAGCAGAAACAGCCCGTGGCGGCGTGTGAGCTCGCGCAGGGCGGGCGCGTTGCCGGGAGCGCCGCTCATGTGCACCAGAACGACGCCGGTGGTCTTCGCAGTAATGCGCCGCTCGACGTCCGCGGGATCCAGGCAGTAGGTGTCGTCGATGTCCGCCAGCACGGGGATGGCGCCCAGGTTCACCACCGCCGCCAGCACCGAGACCCACAAGTAGGCCGGCACGATGACTTCCTGGCCAGGCCCCACCGCCAGTGCGGACAGCGCAGTGTGCAGTGCCCCGGTGCCGCTCGAGACGCCCAGCGCGTGCCGCGCGCCCACAAACGCGGCGAATTCCGCTTCGAAGCTCTTCACCTCCCGAGGCTCGCTCACGCCGTAGTGGCGGAACAGCGACCGTGAGCGCAGAACGCGCACCGCCGCCTCGACCTCCTCCTCGTTCATGTAGTGAACGCCTGGAAACTCCAGCGGCAGCGGCTGCGTCCGCACCGGCGTTCCACCCTCAATGGCTAGTTTCTCCGCACCCATGATGGCCTGCTTTGCCTTTTGCCCTTTGCCTCTTGCCTCTTGCCTTTCCTACTGCGTTTCCTTCATCATCTCCACCAACCCGTGGACGATGGCGGCTTCCGCGCAGCCGCGCTTCACCCGGGCGGTGACGATCTCGTAGCTGACCAGCGAGTAGGAGGCGTCGTCGGGCAGGTAGCCGCTGGAGCCGCTGGCGTTGGTCACCATCATGGTGGCGGTGTAAGGGGATTCGCGCTTGAGCCGCTGCCCGATCATGGTGAGCACCTCGCCGGAGACCCCCGTCACGGCAATGTCGCCGATCATCACCAGCGAAAGGCGGATGTCCACGGGGTCGGCATCCTGAAAGACGTACTCCGTGCGCGGGCGTACGCCTTGCGCCAGCCTCTGCCCAGGGCAGCTCACCACGCGCTGCGCGGCGCGCAGGCGGGCGCGCGGCCAGGTGCGGATCTCACCAGCCACGCGAAGGGCTTCCTCGCCCAGGATCTGCCCCAGCGCGGCCACGTGGCTGAACTCGGTGCCGGGGCCGTAGATGGGGTTCTGGTCGCCGGCCGCGCCGCTGGTGAAGATCCCGACCACCTGATCGCCGTAGTGGCCCTCGATGAAGCGGGAGGTGGCGCCGGGCAGGTCGGCGGTGATCTCGTAGTTGCGCGGTCCCATCACCACGCCGTGAACGCCGTAGTTGACCAGCAGGGCGATGGGCTTCCCGGCGGGCGTCTCGAACTTCACCACGGCCAGCGTCCTGTCGGTGGGGCCGTCGGGGTTCTGGCCCAGCCACCAGCGCCCGTCGGCCATGCGC
>VFZS01000933.1 GCA_016871095.1 Acidobacteriota bacterium | reverse complement strand
CCGCGCGTGCGGGGGAGTAGGGGCGAAGCCTTTGCTGGGCAACACAAGACCAGGTGTTCGACATGACGGGCAAATGCTTCGCCCCTACTGGTGGCAAACCCTTGACACAGGGGCGCAGAATGTGCTAAGCTGAGGCCGCTGAGTCCTGATTCCCAGATTCCCTGATTCCCTGTTTCCCTGACTCCCCCACTCACCTCTAAGGAGACGACGATGTATCTTCTTGGCATTGACACCGGCACCACTGGCTGCAAAGTTATGGCCTTCGACCTGGACGGGCACGCCGCCATCGGCAGCCAGGAATATCCCACCTACTACCCCCAGCCCACCTGGGCGGAGCACGAGCCGGAGGACTGGTGGAAGGCCGTGGTGGCCAGCGTCCGCCAGTGCCTGGCCAAAGTGGACGCAGCGCAGATCGCCGCCATCAGCGTGAGCAGCCACCGGGAGGCGGTGGTGCCCATCAGCCGGGACGGCCAGGTGCTTGGCCGCAGCATCATCTGGATGGACAAACGCTCCATCCCCCAGGCCGATTGGATCCGCCAGACCTTTGGCGATGCGCCCGTGTATCGCAAGGCTGGCGTCCGCCCTGATCCGACGTTCACCGCTACCAAGCTCCTCTGGCTGAAGGAGCACCAGCCCGACCTGCTGGCGCGCACCGCCGTCTTCCTGCAGCCCAAGGACTTTCTGGTCTGGCGATTGACTGGCGAGCAGACCACCGATTACTCCGTGGCCTCGCGCACCTTGCTGTTCAACGTCAGCGAGCGGCGCTGGGACGAGGAGCTATTCCGCTGGTTCGGCCTGGAGCAGAGCTGGTTCCCCCGCCTGGTGCGTTCCGAGGAGATCGTGGTGCAGGTGACGGCGCAGGCGGCGGCGGCGACCGGCCTGCGCCCTGGCACGCCCGTCGTCGGCGGCGGGGGCGATCGCCCGTGCGAGGCGCTGGGGGCGGGCGCCATCGAGCCCAGCATCATCGAAGAGTCCACCGGCTCGGCCACGACTGCGGCCATGACTCTGGACAGGCCCTTCATTGATCTGGCCAGCAAGCTCTCCTGCGGCTGCCACGTCGTCCCTGGCAAGTGGTGCCTGGAGGCGGGCACCGGCGTGAGCGGCGCTGTGCTGCGCTGGTGCCGGGACGAGCTGGCCCTGCTGGAAAAAGAGACCGCCGTGCCCATGCGCCGCCGCGCCTACGAGCTAATGGACATGCAGGCCGAGCTGCTGCCGCCGGGGTCGAACGGGCTGTTGGTGGTGCCGCATTTCATGGGGTCGAAAGCGCCGCACTGGAACCCGCAGGCGCGGGGCACCATCTTTGGCCTGACGCTGCTGCATGGACGGCAACACATTGCCAAGGCCATCATGGAAGGCGTAGCCTACGAGCTGCGCTATCTCTTTGAGGTGCTGGCCGCCGCGGGCGTCCAGCCGCAGGAGATTCGCCTGCAGGGCGGCGCCAGCAAGAGCCCCACCTGGAGCCAGATCAAAGCCGACGTCTGGGGACGGCGGGTGACCATGCTGGAGTTCACCGATGGCGCCTGTCTGGGCGACGCCATCCTGGCCGGGCTGGGCATCGGCGTGTTCAAGGACTATCGAGAAGGCGTGGAGCGCCTGGTGCACGTCAAGCGCGCCCTCGACCCCGATCCCGCCGCCCACGCCGTCTACAACAAGCTGTACGCCGTCTATCGAGACCTGGCCACCACCCTGGACCCGCACTTCGCCCGCCTGGGGGAGGTCACCGTCACAGAGCGCCTCAAGGAGACACCGTGGGAGGAGAAGGTGCATCTGCTTGATTTCGTATAAATAACAAATGTGGATTGGACGCGTACTCTGGTAAATTTTGGCGTTTAGTGGTATAATGTAGGCAAGACCCAAAGTAAGTAGATGAGTG
>VFZS01000932.1 GCA_016871095.1 Acidobacteriota bacterium | reverse complement strand
CTGCTTTGTCAATCCCCCTTGTCTTCAGGCTGTGCCCTGACATCTGCGCTTGCCAACTAAGTCCTGGAAACTTAAACGGATAGACCCACCCGATAGCCCTGGGGTGATTGCCCGAAGGCCAAAAGACAGCTTGACATCAACGATCAGCCATAGTATAAATTCTCCGTGGGGTCATGAAAACGTTTGTCGCGCCTCTGGGCAGGCCAATGGCAGTGCTTTGTCTTCACTCCCGCACACCTGAAGACTGCCTCCTCACCCGGGCACTCCCGCGGAAAGAAGAGCGAGCCCCACGGAAGCGTGAATCTTGTGCCTCGGGCGCGGTAAGGAGCATGCAGTGCGACACTGGTTTCTAATTCTGTTTGTCTTGGTTCTGGGAACGTCAGTCGGCCTGGCGCAGGTGGACCGCGCTACCCTGACGGGCACCATCACCGACAGTACGGGAGCGGTGATACCCAACGCCAACGTTGAGGTGACCTCGCAAGAGACCGGCTGGAAGCGGGCGGTGCAGGCCAATGCCGACGGGGCCTATGTGGTGCCCGGGCTACCCATCGGCGCCTACACGGTGGTGGTTTCGCTCTCGGGCTTCTCGACGGCATCCATCAAAGACGTGCGTCTGGGAGTCGGCGACACCCGCAGGCTGGACGTGCAGCTCCAGGTGAGCGCCGTCGAGACGCAAATCGTGGTCGAGAGCACCGCCGCCGCGCTGGAAAGCGACACGCCCACATTGCCGCGCGGGCAGCCAGCAATTAGAAAGGAAAGCAGCAGATGCGCATTCTCGCTTTGACGCTCTCGGCGTGGGCGCTGACCGGATGCAGCCGGCAGCCGCCGCCCGCACCCTCGCCGGTGGACGTTCGCCCGGCGCTGGCCACCGCGGCGGTCAGCGACGACCCGGACGATCCAGCCATCTGGGTGCATCCCACTGATCCGGCGCGCAGCCTGATAGCCGGCACCAACAAAGTCGCCGCGCCGGCCGGCGCGCTGGTGATTTTCGGACTCGACGGCCAGATCCGCCAGACTATCGCCGGCATTGACCGGCCCAACAACGTGGACATCGAGTACGGCCTGACGCTGGGCGGGCAACCCACCGACGTCGCGGTGGTCACCGAGCGGCTCAAGCACCGGCTGCGGATCTTCAGGATCCCTCCGGACGGAGGCCCCTGGACCGACATCTCCTCGGGCGGCGGCGCGCCGGTGCTCGAAGGCGAAACCGGCGAGCGGGCCGAGCCTATGGGCGTCGCACTGTACCGCCGGCCCCGCGATGGCGCTATTTTCGCCATCATCAGCCCTAAGACGGGCCCCAGGGAGGGCTATCTGCGACAATACCGGCTGGAAGACGACGGAGCGGGCCGCGTCAAGGCCACCCTGATGCGCCGCTTCGGCAGCTTCAGCGGGAGCGGGGAGATCGAGGCCATCGCCGTGGATGACGCTCTGGGCTACGTCTACTACGCCGACGAGGGCGACGGCATTCACAAGTACCACGCCGATCCCGATCACCCCGCGGCGGCGCAGGAGCTGGCCCGCTTCGGGACCACCGGTTTCCGCGGCGACCGCGAGGGCATCGCCATCTACGCCCTCGATGACCGCACCGGCTACCTGGTCTGCACGGACCAGCTCGACGGCAACAGCGAATATCACATCTACCGGCGTGAGGGAGCGCCCGGCAAACCCCACGACCACTCCGAAGTGCTCAAGGTCGTCCGCGGCGGCGCGGACTCGACCGATGGCATCGAAATCACTTCCACAGCTCTCGGCCCTGAGTTCCCCCATGGCCTGATGGTGGCCATGAACAGCGGTCCGAAGAACTTCCTGCTGTTCCGCTGGGAAGACATCGCCAGGACCGGCTCACCCGCGCTCCAGACCGTGAGCGGCGCGCA
>VFZS01000931.1 GCA_016871095.1 Acidobacteriota bacterium | reverse complement strand
CGCCGGCCCAACGGTCGCCGGCCGCTCCCGGTTTCCGGTCCACGCCGTAGTCGAAGTTGACATAGAACCCGACTTGCGGGCGAGGCGTCACCAGCACGGTGGTGTCGTAGAGGTGACGGTATCCCGACCCCGGATCCGCTTTCTCGGGGCCGGTGTAGTAGGTGTTTGTCCAGGACACCGCTCCGCGCGAGTAGGCGCCGCTCAGGCCCACGGTCTTACCCCGGTTGTTGTCTTCCACGTTGTTCCAGCCATTGGCCACCTGGAGACCCGCGGTCAGGTTCCGTCCCAGCGGCATGGCGGCGCGCACGCCGAAGTGGTAGTAGGGAACGGCCCAGGCGAACAGCAGCGACCGCGAGTAATTCCAGTTAGTCCAGGTTTCAATCACCTCCGCCCCGGCGGAGGTCACGTACTTGCCGATGTCTAACTGAAATCCCCTGGCTCGCGGCGGCTGGTAACTGAAGTACACCTGCTCGACGTGCCGGAGCATCCCGGGCGCGCCCTCGCCCGCGTGCACCAGTTCCAGTGCCCGGCCCTACCCGCCGTCAAAGCGAAAGCCCAGCGGCGCGGGTTCGCGCGTCACGGCCACCTTGGCGAGGTTGAGACTGAACTGGTTCGCCCGCACGTCGAAGTTTCTGAGCTGGTTGTACCGCGAGGCGGGGTGGTTGAAATTCAGGCCGCCACAAACGTCAATCCAGCCCGTGACAGTCACCGGCCCGGGCGGCGGCGGGTCCGCCCCCTGGGACGGGGTTGCGGACGCTCCGGCCAGAAAGGCGGCCAAGAGGACACCCGTCGGGTGTTGCACTGAGATCGGCCTCCCGTGTAACCGCGAATTGTGGACCCGCCGCGGAAGATCCACGGCGTATATGGGGTCAATTCTACGGCTAACGAGGCGCCTCGCGCCAATACAAAGTTTCGATGGAGACCATAAGAACGTTGCGTTTTGAGTTTGGCCGGTTGTGGCGCACTATGGGGATGAGCCGCGCCGGCGGAGCTGTCGGCGCCCAGACAGGGGCAGATGAAGATACGGCTGCACGGTTTGTTACTCGGCGGGTCGGCGATGCTGGCGGCCGGTTAAGTCGATGCGGCGGCGCGGAAGCTGGCCGCCCTGGAGGCCGCGACGCAGGCGGCCCAGTCGGCCGGAGACAACGCCTGGATGCTGATGAGCGCGGCCCTGGTGCTGATGATGACCGGCCCTGGGCTGGCGCTTTTCTACGGCGGGCTGGTGCGCAAGAAGAACGTGCTCGGCACCATGATGCAGAGCTTCGTGTTGATGGCCGGGGTGACGGTCTTATGGGGGCTGGCCGGCTACAGTCTGGTCTTCGGGGAGGGCACGCCGTGGTTCGGCGGCGTCCGCTACTTTCTGCTGAACGGCGTGGGCGCGGAACCCAACCTGGACTACGCCCCGACGATCCCACAGCAGACCTTCATGATCTACCAGCTCATGTTCGCCATCATCACGCCCGCTTTGATTTCCGGGGCGTTCGCCGAACGGATGAAGTTCAGCGCGATGCTGCTGTTCATGGGTTTGTGGAGCGTCCTGGTCTACTTCCCCATGGCGCACATGGTGTGGGGCAAGGGCGGGTTTCTGAACGCCTTCCTGGGGGGTAAGATCCCGTGCCTGGATTTCGCGGGCGGCACCGTGGTGCACATCACCTCGGGCGTTTCGGCCCTGGTGTGCGCACTGTACCTGGGCCGGCGGCGCGGCTTCCCCAGCGAGTCGATGCGGCCACACAACCTGGTGATCAGCTTCGTGGGGGCGTGCCTGCTATGGGTGGGTTGGTTCGGGTTCAACGCCGGCAGCGCGCTGGGATCCTCGGCCCTGGCCACCAGCGCGTTTGTGGCGACGCACTTCGGCGCGGCCGCCGCAACGCCTGGCAGGTGCTC
>VFZS01000930.1 GCA_016871095.1 Acidobacteriota bacterium | reverse complement strand
GAACATCTTGGGAAACGCCGCCACCAGCGGCGTGTTGCGGGCGGCCAACATAGAGTTAGCCGCCAGGGCCCGCTGCACCACCAGGAAGTTGGTGCACCAGTAGCCGAACGAGAGCACAAAGCCCAACCCCATTACCAGTCCGAAGATCTCGATCCCCATGGGGTTGGCCGCCGCGCTGCCCGAGTATTTCCAGGAGCGGGTCATCACCTCGGGGAGCCGCGCCGCCATGCCCTCCCAGCCTCCCGCCTTGTTCACCGCCAGGATGGCCAGGGGCGCGCTTCCCAGCACGATCAGGAAAAACTGAAGCACCTCGTTGTAGATGGCGCTGGTCAGCCCGCCCAGGTAGGTGTACACCAGCACTATGGCCGCCGAGACCAGCACCGAAGCGGTGAAGCTCCACCCCAGCGCCAGCTCGAACAGCAGCCCCAGCGCGTACATCGAGATGCCCGACGAGAACACGGTCATCACCGCGAAGCTCACCGCGTTGAAGGTGCGGGTCTTCTCGTCGAAGCGCAGCTTGAGGTACTCGGGAACCGAGCGCGCCCGGCTGCCGTAGTAGAACGGCATCATGAACACGCCCACGAACAGCATGGCGGGGATGGCTCCCACCCAGTAGAAGTGGGAGGTCATCATGCCGTACTTGGCGCCCGAGGCGCACATGCCGATCATCTCCTGCGCCCCCAGGTTGGTGGCCACGAACGCCAGCGAGGTGATCCACACCGGCACCGAGCGCCCCGAGGTGAGGAAGTCCTCACTGGTGGACACCTTCCGCTTCAGCTTCCAGCCGATGCCCAGCACAAACACGAAGTACAGGGCCATTATGAGGTAGTCGATGTAGCCAAGCGTCAAGGGAAACCTCAGCAGCCGTCCTGAACGGCCTTGCGGTGAAGGCTGAGTCTATCGCAAAGCCCCCGCGCCGCGCAAATCGGCAACCGGGACAGACGGGACCGTCCACGGGGGGACGGTTCCGTCTGTCGCCCTTTCCGGCCTCCTTCTTGCCTTTTGTCTCTTGCCTTATGCCGCCCTCCCCCCCCGCACGCATAATTCCACTGAATAGCTTCACATTCCGGTCCTGATGGGAGGGTTGACTCCATGGTTATGCGGTTAATGCTGCTGGTGTGCGCCCTGGGGGTAGCGGCTGTGCCGCTGGCCGCCCAGCCGCGCGTGGACATGCGTAATACCCACGAACGCCTCATCTGCGTGGTGCCCATAGTGGGCAAGGGCACCCCGGACGATCCCCGCCGCCCGCTGTTCGCCCCGCTGCCGGGCAAGTCCCCCGCCGCGGACGGCATCATCGCCTACTCATTCCAGGCCAGCGACGACGGCCGCTTCGCCCTGGTCGAGTTCGTCGCCCGCGACCGCGCCGGCTTCAAGGACATCCTCGAAGACCGCCGACCCGAGGTGAAGGTCTTCGTCAAGGGAGTGGCCAGGCGCCAGGACATCGAAGCCGAATTCCGGAAACACAAGAAGGACTTCGATCTCGACCGGCTGGGGGTAAGCCTGCCATGAGACTCCCGAAAGCCGCGCTTCCCCTGCTGCTGGGCGGCCTTCTGCCGGCCGCATACCAGTACTACTACTCCGACAGCCTCACCGGGGTGGACCCCAGCAAGTGGATCCAGAACGGCTCGGTGACGCCCACCTCCGGCGGCCTGACCGCACCCACTACGAACGGGAGCTCCTTGATCTCGACGATCGCGGTGCCCGACGGCTCCAGCGAGTACGAGGTGAAGACCACCATCAACATGGCCGTTTCCGGAGGCGTCTTCATCACTTACCTGAGGGCTTCCAGTGACGCTCTGTCCGGACCGGCCCCCTCGGGCACGTTCTACTCGGTCGAGCTCCACGCCGCTGCCGGCGGCATTTGCCCGCTGACCGTCAACAAGCGC
>VFZS01000929.1 GCA_016871095.1 Acidobacteriota bacterium | reverse complement strand
GTCTGCCCGGCGGGAATGGAGGCCGGCTGCCCGCTGGCGGCCGAAGAGCTGGGCGGCCCGGAGAGGTTTCTGGTGACGCGCGAGGAACTGGTCGAGCTGGTCAATGATGCGCTCCGCGCGCGTGGCGTAGCATAACCGAGCCGCGACCGTTAGGGAGCGGTTCCCGGAGGACGAATGGGTGAAGCGTTAGGAATGATTGAGACTCGCGGCCTGGTGGCCATGATCGAGGCCGCCGACGCCATGGTGAAGGCCGCCAAGGTCGTGCTGGTGGGCTGGGAGAAGATCGGTTCCGGTTACGTGACCGCGCTGGTGCGCGGCGACGTGGCCGCCGTGCGCGCGGCCACCGACGCCGGGGCCGCCGCGGCGCGCCGGGTGGGCGAGCTGATCGCGGTGCATGTGATCCCGCGGCCGCATCCCAGCCTCGAGGATGCCCTGCCCATCGGCAGGAGCGGAAACAAGTAGGCCGCCCAGGGAGGGTTCCTCATGATACTGGCCCGCGTTGTGGGCACGGTGGTCGCCACCCGCAAGGACCCCCGGCTGGAGGGCAAGAAGCTGCTGGTGCTCAAGCCCGTCTCGCCGGACGGCAAGGACGAATCCGGCTACGTGGTGGCGGTGGACACGGTCAGCGCGGGCTACCGCGAGACGGTGCTGGCGGTCTCGGGCAGCTCGGCGCGCATGGCCGAGGGCTGCAAGGACCGCCCCGTGGACACCTCCATTGTGGGCATCGTCGATAACGTCAGCCTGGACGAGAAGAAGTAACCGCCATGTACCTGGGCCGCGTGGTGGGCCGGGTCTGGTCCACGGTCAAGAACGAGTGCCTCGAAGGGCATCGCCTGCTCATCGTGCAGCCGGTGACTCCCGAGCTGAAGGACACCGGCAAGCGCATCGTCTGCACCGACTGGACCGGCGCCGGGGCCGGCGAGCTGATCTACTGGGTGCGCGCCCGCGAAGCCAGCTTCGCCTTCTCGCCCGCCGAAGTGGTCACCGACGCCACCATCGTGGCCATTGTGGACGAGTTGCACATCAAGAGGCCACCGCTTGCTGACGCGCGCGGCTCGGAGCCCACTTCCGAGCCGCGACCGTCAGGGAGCGGTCGTTCTGGGTCAGGGGCCTAATGCTGATCGCCCGCGTCATCGGTGAAGCCGTGGCCACGCGCAAGCACCCCGCGCACGAGGGGCAGAAGCTGCTGGTGGTGCAACCCCTCAACCTGGACGGCACCGATCGCGGCGACGCCGTGGTGGCCGTGGACGCCGTACAGGCCGGCATCGGCGAAAAGGTGCTGCTCACCCTCGAGGGCTTCAGCGCCTTCTCCAGCGTCCCTCGAGGGCTTCAGCGCCTTCTCCAGCGTGGGTCAGATGATGACCCCCATCGAATCGGCCGTCATCGGCATCATCGACCACATCGAGCTGCTGCCCGGCGTCTCCCCCTGACCCCCCGCCCAGGTGTATAATCTTGCTGAGAGGAGTCTCGACATGTCATTCCGGCGTGTGTGTGTATCTCTGCTCTCCCTGGTCCTGGCGGCCGGGCTGGGCTGGTCGCAGGAAGCCCGCGGCACTATTCTGGGCCGCCTCACCGATTCGACCGGCGCGGTCATCCCCGCCGTCTCGGTCAGGATCACCAACGTGGCCACCGGCGTCACCATCACCGTGGAGAGCAACGACCAGGGCAACTACCTGGCGCCCTACCTGATCCCCGGCGCCTACCGGATCGCTGCCGAGAAGACCGGCTTCAAGCGCCTGGAGCGCGAAGGAATCGAGTTGCGCGTCAACGACCGCCTCGAGGTGAACCTGGCCCTGGAGGTGGGAGGGGTCACCGAGACCATCACGGTGACGGCGGAGACCCCCATGCTCGACACCGCCAGCGCCTCGATGGGTTCGGTGGTGGATGCGCGCCG
>VFZS01000928.1 GCA_016871095.1 Acidobacteriota bacterium | reverse complement strand
GGCGATCAAGGTGTCGTTGGTCAGGCGGCCCCGGCCAATCTGCTCGTAGCCGTAGCGCTGCCCGAGAGCGGCCAGCAGAAGCCCGGTCCGCCTCCAGTCATCCAGGGTGGGCACTGCCAGCCGGCCGGCTTGCGCGAAGCCTCTTCCGAGCCGATCGACCACCCGGCGCTCAGCCCCGCGCGCTCCAGCGTACAGCTCTTCCAGCACCACGGCCGTGAGCCACACCGTGGCGCCCGCAGTCAGTTTCCCAAGGATCGCCCCGGCCTGCTCGCCGCGCCGCAAGGCCTCGATGCACACCGAGGTATCGAGGGTGACGGCCGGCATCAGGCTTCGAGTTTCCCGTAGACGTCCAGGATTCGGACGCCGCTGGAGGCGAACCGCTCCAGAGCCGCGCGGACGCGGCGGTCACGCTCCCGCTCCGCGATCACCTGTTCGAGCGCCCGCTCGATGGTCTCGGTTTCCGTGCGCGTCCCCAGCAGCTTCTGGGCCCGCTGGATCTTCCGGAAATCCAGGCGGAAGTGCTTGTGGCGGATATTGGTCTTCACTCCAGGCATAGCCGGGCTCCTGGGACCCATACTATCACAGCATGAACACAAATCGGCGAATCATGAACATCGCCGCCCGATCATGAGCGCGCTGGGGCCGGACAGGGGGACGTGGCGGATCTCCTCGAAGCCCGCCTGGGCCAGCCAGGCGGCGTACTCGGAGCGGCTGTAGCTGGCGCCGCCCGGCGTGCCCACCAGCATGTTCAGCGAGAACAGCGCCGCCTGGCGCGGCGCGGTCTTGTCCGGCTCCAGCAGGAAGTCCTGGATTGCCACCCGCCCGCCGGGCCCCAGCGCGGCACGGCAGCGCTGGAGCAGATCAAGGTTCTCCTCCGGGCTGAGCATGTGGCAGATGGCCGACAGCAGGATCAGGTCCCAGCCCCCACCGAAGGAGTCCTCGCGCAGATCGCCCACCCGGGTGCGGATCCGGCCGGACAGTCCCGCCTGGGCGATGTGCCTCTCGGCGATCCGCACCACGCGGGGCAGGTCCAGCACCTCGGCTGCCAACTCGGGCGCTGCCTGCGCGCAGGCAATGGCATAGGCCCCGGATCCGCCGCCCACGTCCAGCAGGCGCCGGACACCCTCCAGACCGATGGCCTCCGCCACCGGCGCCGCCCGTTGCAGCGCGTTGGCGTGCATCGCGGCGATGAACGCCAGCGTCCACTTCGGGTCCCGTTCTTCGGGTTCCTGGTAGGTGACCGAAGTGCCGCGCCTTACGCACTCGGTCAGGGTGGACCAGCGGTCCCACATGTGCACGATGTGCATCATGGCGGGCCGGGCATCCGCCGCGCAGCCTTCCGTCAGGAAGCGCTCGGCCAGCGGGCTGTTTCGAAAAACGTCCTCCTGCTTGCTGACAGTGCCCAGGGCCACCAGCGCATTGAGCAGCATCTCGGTGGCCCGCGGATCCGTGCCCAAGCGCGCCGCCGCCTCCGCCGCCGTGGCCCCGGAACCTACCGCGGTGTAGACGTCCAGCTCAATCGAGGTCAGCAGCGCCCGGCTTTCCTGAAAAGCGCGCAGGCTCTGAAGGAAATCCTCCGGCAGCCAGTCGGCCTGGGCAGGGCGGGATTGAGCGGACGGTTCCATATCCGCCTCTACCATAGCAGGGAGTCCAGCGCCAGGGGGCTGGCGGTCAGTGACGGGCAGCGATGGCCGCGCCGGGTGAATCCAGTCCCACCAGCGCCAGCCCGAAGCGGCCGCGCACCCCGGTCTTCTCGAAGATGTGCTTGAGGTGGACCTTCACCGTGCCGGGCCGGATGCCCAATTCCGATCCGATCTCGCGGTTCTTCAAACCCTGCGCGACCAGTTCCAGCACCTGGCGTTCCCGGGCGGTCAGCGCCGGTCCGCCGGCCCGCG
>VFZS01000927.1 GCA_016871095.1 Acidobacteriota bacterium | reverse complement strand
TCGCAGCGCCGCAGCACCTGCTCGCGCACCTTCTCCGGCGTCTCGAACGGAAGAGTCTTCTGCGTGTCCACTCCTCCGCCCCAGAACACCAGCTTATCACCGAAGGCGCTCTTCAGCCGCTCCGGTTCCATCCCGGCCGCCGAGCACTGCACCGGATTCAGCACGTCGAAACCCGCGTCCACGAAAGCGCTCAGAAACCGCACCACCGACCCGCAGGAGTGCTTCAGCGTCTTCCACCGCGTGTTGCGGTGAATCCAGCCGTTCACCTGCTGGTAGTACGGGACGTACAACTCCCGGAACGTAGCCTCGGAGCAGAACGACGAGGCCTGCGTGCCGAAATCGGTCCCGCAGACCATCACCACATCCACCGCATCGCCGACCACGGCGTGGATCTTGGGCAGGTTGGCCAGCGAGATCTCGGTCTGACGGGCGAATACGGCATGTATGTAATCGCGCCGCGTGGCCGTGGACATGTACCATTCCGCCACGTCCCGGATGCCCTTGGGGTGCTTCATGAACGGCCCCGGCACCAGGGCGATGTCGCCCAGCCCCATTCCTGGGAGCACCATCATCACGCCCCGCCCGGTGGACGCGGCGTACGGCACGGCGTCCCTCAGGTGCTCCAGGTACTCCTCGGTGACCGGCCCGAACTCCTCCAGGTTGTCCTCCGGATTCAGCTTGTCCTCGTCGAGGGGCGGCTGCCGGATGATGGTGTCGAAGAAGTGTCCGCCCTTGGGCATGCGCCCGCTGGGCGGCGCCGTCAGGTCGCCCTTGGGGTAGATCAGCGCGTCCCCGTTCGCGTCGGTGGTGGTGCGGAAATCCTCCGGGACGAGCACCTCGAGGCCGCTCTCCAGTTTCCAGGGCTTCCAGCCCCGGTTGCGGAAACCGAACAGCGTGTCGTAGGGGAAGACGCCCTCGACGTCGATACCCATGGCCTGCTTGAGGTCTTCATCCAGCCACCCCAGCATCTGGTAAGGCTCGTGGATCTTCACAAGCCGCTTCTCCAGGCCGTAGTGGTCGCGCAGCGCCGCCACGCAGGTCACGTGGATGCCCGACACCGGCGTGCTCGAGAAATCCACCGGCGCCTGGTCCGGCTCGCGGTGGTCCAGCGCCGCCAACAGCCTCTCTCTGCTGCCCATTCGGGGCTCCTTCCCTCGGAACCTGACAGATTACAATAAACCGAGCCGCGAGCGTAAGCGAGCGGCCGGACGGAATCACTATGACCATCGACCTGAACCTGGAACACATGCCGCCCCCGCCGCGCAAGAGGGACTATCGCATCGGCGTCATCGGGGCTGGATTCGTGGTTCGCGACCAGCACCTGGTGGCCTACCAGCGCGCCGGCTACAACGTGGTCGCCATCACCGCGAAGGCCCCCGAGATGGCCCGTGAAGTGGCCGCCGCGCGTGGCATACCCACCGTATATCCGACCAACGAGGAGTTGCTCGCTGACCCCTCCATCGAGGTGCTGGACGTAGCCGTGCCGCCCGCCGAGCAGCTCGGCGTCATCCGCCAGATCGTCGATCACGCCGATCACATCAAGGGCGTGCTGGCGCAAAAGCCCCTGGGGCGCAGCTACGCCGAGGCGCGCGAGGTGGTGCGGCTGTGCCAGGAGGCCGGCATCACGCTGGCCGTCAACCAGAACATGCGCTACGACCAGTCCATCCGCGCCCTCAAAACCATTCTCAACCGCGGCTACCTGGGAGAGCCGGTGCTGGGCACTATCGAGATGCGCGCCACGCCCCACTGGAAGCCCTGGGCCGCCGAGTTGGGCCGGGTGACCCTGCTAATCATGAGCATCCACCACCTGGACACCTTCCGCTACCTGTTCGGCGACCCGGAGTACGTCTACTGCTCGGCCCGCACCGACCCCCGCACCAAGTTCCCTCACCGCGA
>VFZS01000926.1 GCA_016871095.1 Acidobacteriota bacterium | reverse complement strand
CGCCGCAAGCCGTCGAAGGCCCGTCGCTAGTCGCGGAGCGCCTCCCCGGAAATCCGAGCCTGCCAGCCCTCACCACACCGCGGCTTCGTCGCGCAGGGGCAGTTCGACCGGGGCCTGGTCCTTGGCGGACTGATACATCGCCAGCGCCCACTCCAGGGTGTGGCGCGCGCTCGAGAGCGGGATCATCGGCTCGCGCCCCGCCGTGACCGCCTCGGCCATATCGTCGATCAGCGCCTGGTGATCCTGGAAGGCGAAGTCAGCCGGTCCGGTGGCCCCGGTGGCTACCGCGGCGCTGCCGTAGGAGCGGACCTCCGCGTCCTCGGGCCGCTCGTCGCGGAACTTCCAGGTCTCCATGCGCTCTCCCACCATTATGGCCGTGCCGTTCTCCCCGTTAAGCTCGATGCGGATGTCGGTGCCGGGCCACAGCGCCGTCGAGGCCTGTACCACGCCCTGCGCGCCCGAGCGGTAGCGGACGAAAGCCAGCGCCGTGTCTTCCAGCTCGACTCCGGGATGAGCCAGGTTGCTCATCCGCGCGTCCACCCGGCTGACCGGCCCGGCCAGATACTGGAGCAGGTCGATGTAGTGAAAGGCCTGCTGCACGGTCACGCCGGCCCCGGCGCGGCGCAGCGACCGCCAGGCGTCCAGGCGGTAGTACTCCGCGGTGCGAAACCACTTCATGTACGCGTCGGCGTGGAGCAGTCGGCCGAAGCGGCCCTCTTCTATGGCCCGGCGCATGGCCTGGATGGGCTTGCGCACGCGGCACTGAAGCACCACGCCGATCTGCACTCCGGCCTCGCGGCAGGCTTCGGCCATGGCATCCACCTCGCGCAGGCTCATGGCGGGCGGCTTCTCCACCAGCACGTGCCGCCCGGCGCGCGCGCAGGCCAGCACCGCCTCGTAGTGGAGATGATTGGGCGTCAGGATGTTGACCACTTGCACCGCGGGGTTGCCGAGCATGGCTGCCAGCGTCGCGTATCCCGGGCAGCCGAAATCCCCAGTGAACTTGTCCAGGCGAGCCGCATCAACGTCGGAGGCGCCCGCCAGCTTCGCGCGGCTCGAAGCCTGAAGCGCGCGCGCGTGAAAGGGGGCCACCAGGCCCGTGCCCAACAACCCGAATCCGATCATGTGAGATTCCTCCTCAAGGCGGTTGCCCGGGGACAGGCTGCGCTGTCCACGGGGGGACAGCGTGGCCTGTCCCCGCCGTCCTCTTTGGTATCATACAGCCCATCGAGGTCCTCAGTATGATCACACGACGCGGTTTCACCCAGCGTCTCTCCCTGGCTGGAGCGGCGCTGCCGCTCTGGACCGAAGGGGCGCTGGCCCAGCGCGCCCTGGTGGGCGAGCAATGGTCTCCCAACACGGTGTGGCTGAACGCCAACGAGAACCCGGACGGCCCTTGCCGTGCGGCCATCGAGGCCATGAACAAGGCCGTGCCGGTGAGTTGGCGCTACCACTACCCGGAGATGCGCGAGTTCAACGCCGCTCTGGCGCGCAGCGAAGGCCTGGAGCCGGGATGGATGATGGTTGGCGCCGGCTCCACCGAGGTCCTCAACGTGATCGTCGCGGCCTTTACCTCGGCGGAGCGCCCACTGATCTACGCGGTCCCCACCTTCGAGGTCCCGGCGGAGTTCGCCCGGGCGCTGGGTCACAAGCTGGTGCCAGTCCCGCTGGCGGCAGGCTACAAGCCCGACTTGAAGCGCATTGCGGAGGAGGCTGAGCGCGCCGGGGGCGGCCTCGTCTACCTGTGCAACCCGAACAACCCTACGGCGCTTCTCCTCCCCAAGAGCGAAGTGGCCTGGCTGGTGAGCAATCTGCACAAGGACGCCGTGCTGGTGCTGGACGAGGCGTACCTGCACTTCGTCGAAGGGTACGAGCAGCACACGGGCCTGCCCTGGGTGCGGGAGGGCAGGA
>VFZS01000925.1 GCA_016871095.1 Acidobacteriota bacterium | reverse complement strand
CGAAGAGATCCTCCAGGAGATGGAGACCGAGCCTAAGACCGAGGTGCAGGAGCTGCTCGAGTTCAGAGAGGACACCGCCGGCGGCATGATGAACACCGAGTACGTGGCCCTGCGGGATACCGCCCGGGTGGCCGACGCGGTCGAGGCGCTCCAGGGCAACGCGGAGCTGCTGGAGACCTTGAACACGTTGTTTCTGATCGACGCCCAAAAGCGGTTGACCGGCGCGGTCCCGCTGGGGCGGCTGTTCGTCGCCACGGCGGCCGCCCCGCTCCAGGAGCTGGCCGTCGAGACCCTGATCCGGGTGAGCGTGGACGAGCGGCAGGACCGGGTCACCGAGCTGTTCGACAAGTACAACCTGCTGACCCTCCCGGTGCACGACGAGGAGGAGAGGCTGGTCGGAGTAATCACCGCCGACGACATCATTTCCGTGCTGAGGCACTGATGAGCGACTCCTCCGATGCTGAAGCGTCTGCGCCACCACATCGCGGTGTTCTTCACCGTCATCGGGCCCGGCTTCATCACCGCCATGGTGGACAACGACGCCGGCGGCATCCTTACCTACTCCCAGGCCGGGGCTAAGTACGGCTATCTTCCGCTGTGGACGCTGCTGCCCATCGCCATCCTGCTGGTGGTCACCCAGGAAATGAACTCGCGCATGGGCGCGGTCACCGGCAAGGGCCTCTCCGACCTGATCCGCGAGGAGTTCGGCCTGCGGATCACCTTCCTGGTGATGTCCCTGCTGGTGCTCACCAACCTTACCAACATCATGGCCAACTTCGCCGGCGTGGCGGGCGCGCTGGAGCTGTTCCGCGTCAGCCGCTACTTCTCCGTGCCCCTGGCCGCCGCGGCGGTGTGGTTCCTGGTGGTGAAGGGCACCTACCGCGGCGTCGAGAAGGTCTTCCTGGGGGCCTGCGTGGTGTACGTCGCCTACATCATCTCCGCCCTGCTGATCGAGCCGGACTGGCGCGAGGCGGCCATGGCCAGCGTGCAACCGGTGCTGATGCTGGACACCGCCTACATCGCCATGGTCATCGGCATGGTGGGGACCTCCATCGCCCCCTGGATGCAGTTCTACCTGCAAGCCGCGGTGGTCGAGAAGGGCATCACTGAGCGCGACTACGCCGAATCCCGCATCGAGGTGATCGTGGGCTGCGTCACCATGACGGTGATCGCCTTCTTCATCGTGGTGTCCTGCGCCGGGGCCATTTGGGCGCAGGGCCCGCGGGACATCCACGAGCCGGCCACCGCGGCCCAGGCCTTGCAGCCCTTCGGCAAGTACGCCTTCCTGCTGTTCAGCGCCGGGCTGTTCAACGCCTCACTGTTCGCGGCCTCGATTCTGCCCCTCTCGACCGCCTACTCGGTGTGCGAGGGTCTGGGCTTCGAGTCCGGCGTCAACAAGCGCTTCAGCGAGGCCCCCATTTTCTACTGGCTGTACACCCTGCTGATCGTCATCGGCGCGGGCCTGGTGCTGATCCCGGGCTTCCCCCTGGTCCGCATGGTCCTGTTCTCCCAGGTGCTGAACGGCATCCTGCTGCCCGTGGTGCTCATCTTTATGGTGAAGCTGATCAACGACAAGAAGCTGATGGGCGCCTGGACCAACTCGCGCTTCTACAACACCGTGGCCTGGACCGCCGTGGTGGTCATGATCGGCCTCACCCTGGCCCTGGTCTCCATCAGCCTCCGCGACATGCTGGGGCGATAGCCGCCGCCGCGCTAGACTCGGTTTCCACGCGTGATTCGGCGGATCGAGACCCCAGGGGCCTGCTCGCCGAGCCCGTTGTCAGCAGTCAAAACCCTGTGGTCCGGTGTAATCAACAACTTGCGGCCGCCCGGCGGAGGCCCTCTGTGGGGGTGTTGCGCATGCTACAACGTAGGGCTTGTGCTCCAATTCGTCCTTGCTCTCCTGGCTGCC
>VFZS01000924.1 GCA_016871095.1 Acidobacteriota bacterium | reverse complement strand
CCCTGCCGGCGCTCCTGTTCCCGGACGCGCCGCGCCGCGCGCGCCCGGAGCGGCCCCCGCTGCCTCCGCGCGGCGAGGCGCGCCAGCCGCGCATCGCGGTGGTCTTCAACCTGCACCTGGATCCGGTGGGAGGCCCGGACCCGGAACGCCGCAAGGCCGAGCTGACCCGCCGCCGCGACAACATGCTGTGGCTGGAGAAAATGCTGGACGCCATCCCCGCGGACAAGCGGCCGCGGGTGAACATCCAGATCTCCGGCACCCAGGCCGAGTTCTTCCTTCAGGATGAGGCGGGCCTGGAAATGCTCCGCCGCCTGTGGCGCCAGGGGCATGGGCTGGGAACTCATTTCCACCTCAACATCTACCTGGGCGAAGCCTTCCGCTGGGACCAGTTGAAACCGTCGAGTTTTCAGCCCAAACCGCAGCCTGCGCCCGGAGACATCCTCACTCCGGGCGTCTTTCCGGAGCCGAATTCGATGGAAGAGGTGCGGCGGCTGTGGCGCGACAACTTCGGCTTCACCAACCCGCTGATCGCCAAGGTGACCGGCGTCACGAGCGAGGCGGAACTGCGGAAGATCAACAACAACGGCGAGTTCTTCCTGCCCAACGGGATGGAAGGCAAGGACGTCATGTTCAAGGAATACGGCATCACCGTGCAGACCGGCGGACGCAACGAGCTGTTCAACATGATCTTCGACCACGACGTGCATACCGCCTGGCGTCCCAGCACGCAGCGCGAACTGGGCGAGGACCCCGACAACCGGGCCTACGTATGCGTGCCGCAACTGGCGGTTCCGGGGAACATCAAGCCGCACCAGGGCGTCTGGCAGGACCTCTCCGTCCCGGCCCTCCAGCGCCGCTTTCTCCAGATCGTGATGGAGCGGCGCGCCCATGAGCGTCTCGGGCTGCCGCCGAAGGCCTGGACCTTCGGCTGGACGGTCCACGACTTCGACATTCATCCCGCGGAAGGGCCCATGCGCCGGATCTCGCAGCGGAGGAATATCGAGCAACTGGTCGCCTGGGTCAACGACAACTTCGTGCCGGACACCGCCCGCTGGGAAACACCCAACGGAGTGGCGGACGCTTTTCGCGAGCTGGAAGCGCGGCAGCCGGGGGCCTCGCATTTTCAGTATCCCTATCGCAAGCGCGACTGGGAGGCCTACCCTTACCGCTTGAAAGGCGCGGCGCAGGCTCTGATGGGCGCGCACTTCGTCCGCGCACTGACGGACGGGGAGGCCCGGCGTATCCGCGTCTTCGAGCTGGCCCGGGTGAAACCGGGCGCGGAGTGGTTCACCGACGAGGACAACGCGGTCCAGGTGAAGGGCGAAACCACGCGCCTGTTCCTGGCGTGGTCGGACGGCGGACCGCAGAGCCTGGATCTGAGCCGGCACGCCGCGGGGAAAGGGAAGCTGATTCGCGGCGCTTCTGGAGAGAGCGCGGTGGTCGAGCTGAAAGCCGTACCGGTGGGCGAAGAACCGGTCATCATCGAGATGGAGTAAACCATGCCTACGAGAAGAGCATTCCTGGCGGGGCTGTCCGGCGGTCTGCTGCCGGCGGCGTCTCCCGTATGGCGCACCGCCATCGGGCTGAACGGCTTCGGTTCCTCCGAACGGGCGTTCGGCAAGCGGTACGAGCTCGAGGAGATCCTCGCCTTCGCGCAGAAGGAGGGGTTCGACGGCGTGGAGTGGTGGCCGTTTCACGCGCCGTATCCGGGCCCCGCCGACGATGCGGCCATCCAGGCGCTGCGCGCCAAGGTGGAAGGATACGGCCTCCGCATCTTCTCCATTCAGAGCCAGCCGCGCGGCGCCAACCCGGTCCATCCCGATCCGGCCGTACGCCTCAAATACGTCGAGGCCTTGAAGGGGCAGATCGACCTGGCCCGGAAACTGGGCGGCGAGGCGGCGGGCGTGTGGCCG
>VFZS01000923.1 GCA_016871095.1 Acidobacteriota bacterium | reverse complement strand
AGGATTTCGCCCTCGACGAGCTGTTGAAGCGCATGGCGCGGGACTGGGACGAGCGGGCCCGCGAGAACGCGCGCTACTACGTGGAGACCTCGCGCGACGACTGGACCGACGAGGAGTTCTTCCGCTCCGGGCGCAACAACGTCCGCGAGCACATCCTCAACGACATGACTAACATCTGCCAAGGCCGTGACCCCAGGCAGATGCGGGTACTCGAGATCGGCTGCGGCACGGGACGGGTCACCCGGGCGCTGGCCGAGGTCTTCGGGGAGGTCCACGGCGTGGACGTCAGCGGTGAAATGATCCGGATGGCGCGGGAGGCCTTGGCCGGCCAACCCAACGCCTTCGTCCACCAGAACAACGGCATGGATCTGTCGGTCTTGGGCGACCGCCTTTTCGATTTCGCCTTCTCAATCATAGTCTTCCAGCACATCCCCAGCCGGGACGTCATCGAGAACTACGTGCGGGAAGTGCACCGCCTGCTGCGTCCCGGGGCGCTATTCAAATTCCAGGTCCAGGGGGACGCGCGCGTGGAGCCCACCCCCGAGGACACCTGGCTGGGAGTAGGCTTCTCTGATGCAGAGGTCCTGGCCATGGCGCTGCGCTGCGGATTCGAGTCCCGTTACCGGCACGGCGCGGGCGAACAGTACTTCTGGCAATGGTACTTCAAGCCGGAGCGGTGACCGCCACCGAGAGCCTCCGCCCTCAGTCCGGTCTTCAGCTTGCCCGCCTGGCCCCGGCCCTTGGGGCCTTGCGAGTGCGGCGTTTCCTGGATACGCGCCGGGCCTCCTGAAGCTCCTGAATGCGCCGGATCATGCGGTCCAGACGCTGGCGTTCCTCATGTAAAAGGCGAATGATCTCGTAAATATCCATCGACCTACCAGAGATGCCCAGTCCGGCACGTCACCATGATACACCCTTCGGGCACGAGGGTGAATCCAAACCGGCTACTGAGAGCCGATTTTCTTTTGCAGCCGCGCCGCCTGCGCGTTGAGGGCCGTAAGCTGGCGCAGATCCTCCTCGGCTCCGGCGATGGCGTTCTGGAGGCGGGCCAGCTCGGCCCCGGCCGGCACGGCGCCCTCGCCGGGGCTGTCCGCGCGGCCTGCCAGCAGCCGGTACTGTTCGGTCAGCTCCCGGTAGCGGCGCAGGATGCCGGTCAGATACGTCTCGCGCCGCCGGTTAATATCCTCCAGCTCCCGGGTCAGTTGCGTCACCCGGGCGAGGCGCTCGGAGATGCCCCGGTTCTCCTGGTGCAGCCGCTCGGCCGTACCCTCCAGGTGGGCCGTTCGCTCCGTTCTGGTTTTCAGTTCCGCCTGCACGGCTTCCAGCACCCGGCTGGCGCTGGCCCACCGTTCCTTCAGATCGGCTTCGGAAGCCGCCAGGCGCTTGCCTTCCTCGGCGCTCTTCTCGACTTCGACCTGCAACACCTCGATGCGGCTCCGAAGCTCGCTGAGCGTGGCAGTGGCGCGCCCCAGGCTCTCGCGGAGGGAGACGATGACCTGGCTTTCCACCTGAGTTCCCCGCGCGGGCGCCTGGCGTGGCGGCGGGACCGCCTCGGGCTCCCGGGCGGGCGGCGGGACGCCTTCCGGTATGGCCTCGAGCTGCCGGGTCAGTTCCACGGAGTGCGCCTCCAGCCGCCGGTTCTCCGCCTCCAACTGAGCCAGGCGGTCAGCCTGCTGTTGCCGGGCATAGTGCAGATACCCGATCCAGGCGAAGGCCAGGGCCAGGGCCAACCACAGCGGGAGCGTGCGCGGGATTCGCATGGCGGCTATTTGTCCTCGAAGACGAAGCGGCTACGGTAGCTCGCAGCGCGCCCGCCGCCGTCCACCTCGACCGGAACGATCCGGGAGAGTAGCGCCGGCGCCTCGACTTCCAGGCTGTAGTGGGACACGATCGAGCGGAAAGCCGAGGCGATCT
>VFZS01000922.1 GCA_016871095.1 Acidobacteriota bacterium | reverse complement strand
CGGTTTCGGCCAGATCGAGGTGGACCGCCACGGCCCCGACGCCCTGGACTACGCCGTCATCGGGCGGAAACTGGGTTAAGGGCACGGCCCATATTCGTGGTAATATGGGAAACCGTATGAAGACCACTATCGAGTTGCCCGATGAGCTGCTTATCGCCGCCAAGAAGCGGGCGGCCGAGGCCCGCACCACCCTGCGGGAGCTCTTCGAGCGCGGCCTGCGGCAGGAGCTGGCTTCCCGGCCCCGGGCGTCGAAGCGGCTGCGGGCGCGCCCCATACGGTGGGTGACCGCCCCGGGCGGCCTGCCCGCAGGGCTGGACGTGGCGGACCGGGCGGCCATGCACGGGTGGCTGGGGCGATGATCGCCCTCGACACTAACCTCCTCATCTACGCGCACCGCGCGGCCCTGCCGGAGCATCGCGCGGCCCGGCGCGCCATCGAGAGGGCCAGCCGGGATGCTCGGGGGTGGGGAATCCCGCTGCCCTGTGTGGTGGAGTTCTGGGGCGTGGTCACACATCCCGGCTGCCTGGGAGGACCCTCGACTGGCGCCCAGGCATCCGGCTTCGTGCGCGCCTTGGTCGATGCCGGCGCTGCCGTCTGGGGCCCCGGCGAGGAGTTCTGGGCGCGGCTCATGCAGCTTGCGGCGGGCCTAGGCATCCAGGGCCGAAGGATCTTCGATCTGCAAATCGCCCTGGCCGCCTTCGACCACGGAGCCACCGAGATCTGGACTCACGACCGGCAGTTCACGGCCTTTCCAAGCCTGCGGGTTCACGATCCGCTATGAGTCCCGGAAAGCCACAGCAACAGTCAATGGCGACTCTCCAGCCCTTCGCGGTGATCCCCGCGGGCTGCCCGGCAACGGGCCCGTGAGCAGAAAGCCCGCAGCGGCTAAGGCGCCAGCCCCAGCCGCCGTAGCAGCTCCTGTCCGCGCTGATCAGCGCGGGCGCGTTCGCGTCCCGGCATCACAGCGAAGTACGCCAAGGCGTTGCTGCGCTCCTGGTACTCCTTCTCGAGGTACTCGAACTGGCGGTCCAGGTCCGGGAGGCCCATGAGGATGGATTCGAAGGCGACGGGCGATACATACCTGCGCCGCGCGGCTTCGGTCAGTTCCGCCAGCAGGCCCAGGGCCTTGGCGCTCTCACCCGCCAGGACGTAGGCCCAGCCCAGGCAGCCCACCACGGCCGGGTTTCGGCCCGACAGGGAACAGGCCCTCTCCAGGGTCGCCACTGCCTCCTGGTATCTCGACTCCACCGTGTAAGCCACGCCGAGCACCCAGTTCGCCCACAAGTAATCGGGATGGTCTTCCAAGACCTTGCGACACTCAGCGATCGCCTCTTCGCGCCGGCCCATCAGGTAGTAGACCCAGCCGACCTGAGTGGCAATGATCGGGGAGAGCGGGTCCAGATCCCGCGCCGTATGGACCTCTTGCAGAGCGTCGTTGAACCGCCGCTGCGTCGTCAGATAGTGCGCATACCAGAGATGCGCGGAGGCATAGCTCGGATTGAGCTCGATGGCTCTGCGGAATCCTCGCTCGGCGCGCTCCCAATTCCAGTTGTAGAGGTCGGTGTAGGCGAGCGCCGTGTGCGCCTCGGCGAGCCCGTCGTCGATTTCGAGAGCCTTCCGGGCGGCCGCCGCTGCGATCGACCGGGTCTCCGACGGCGGCCCTTCGCCAATGATCAGGGTTCCGAGCTGGTTGTAGCAGTCCGCCAGACCCGCATAGGGCAGCGCGTAGGCGGGATCGGCTTGAATCGCCGCCCGGAAGTGCCCGATGGCCGCCTGGATGGCCGCTGGGGTTCTCTCGTTGAAGGAGTACCGGCCCCGCAGGCAGGCTTCGAACGCATCCCGGTTCACGGGGCGCGCGCCGCTTAACCGGGTCTGCTCTTCCGGCGAGAGTCTTGCCCGGATCTCCCTGGCCACGGC
>VFZS01000921.1 GCA_016871095.1 Acidobacteriota bacterium | reverse complement strand
TCAACGACCAGTTGGAGCGGCTGCAAGGCGCGCTGGCCGCGACCCTGGGCTGGTCGCTGCGCCGCCGCTGGGCCATCGTCACGCTGGGCATGGCGGCCATTTTTTCGAGCTTCCTGCTGTTCGGCAAGCTGGGCTCAGCCTTCATGCCCGACGCCGATCCGGGCCAGCTTCAGGTGAGCTACAAGGCCCGCCCCGGCATCAGTCTCGAAGGGTCCATGGAGATCGCGCGGCGGCTGGACGTGGAGATCCGCCGCAACCCCTCCGTGGACTACACTTACGCCACCATCGGGGGCAGCGGCAACCTGCCGCTCAACGAAGGCTCCATCTACGTCAAGCTCAAGCAGCGCGCCACGCGCCCGCACTACTCGCTGATCAAGGCCGAGCTGCGCGAGAGCATGCGCCGCTTCCCCGCGCTGCGCACGGCGGTGGGCGAGGCCGACGAGCACGCCGAGTACGCCAAGCCCATCCAGGTCAGCGTGCGCGGAGCGGATCTGGAGCGCATGCGCGCCATCAGCGGCCGGCTGATGCGCGAGATGCGCCAGGTGCAGGGGGCCGCCGACGTGGACACCAGCGAGGAGGAGCGGCGGCCCGAGGTGCGCGTGGCGGTCAACCGCCGCGCCGCAGGAGACCTGGGCCTCGACCTGGGAACCGTGGCTCTCACCCTGCGCGGGCTGGTGGCCGGCGAAGTGGTCTCGCAGTTCGAGGACGCCGACGGCGACAGCTACGACGTGCGCCTGAGAGTCGAGGCCGCCAGCCGCACGCACGGCGCGGACCTGCTGGGGCTGGACCTGCCCGCGCACGGCGGCCGCGCGCTGGTTCCCCTCAGCCAGGTGGCCAGCCTGGACACCGCCGGAGCGCCTTCGCTCATCCGCCGCTACGACCTCATGCGCGAGGTGCGCGTGGGGGCCAACACCGAGGGCCGCTCGCTGGGCGAGGTGGTGAACGACATACAGGCGCGCGCCGCCGGCATACATCTCCCGGTCGGCTACCGCATCGACTTCACCGGCGAGTACGAGGAGTTGCAGGAGACTTTCGGCTACGTGGGCCAGTCGCTGCTGCTGGCCGTGATCCTCATCTACGCCATCCTGGCCAGCCAGTTCCGCAGCTTCGCCCAGCCGCTGGCCATCATGCTGTCGCTGCCCCTGTCGCTGGTGGGCGTGGCGGGCATGCTTTATCTGGTGGGCGACACGCTCAACATCATGAGCATGATCGGGCTGATCCTGCTGATGGGCCTGGTCACCAAGAACGCCATCCTGCTGGTGGACTTCACCAACGTGCAGCGCCGCGCGGGAGTGGCGCGGACGGACGCGCTGATCGCCGCGGCCAAGGTGCGGCTGCGGCCAATTGTGATGACCACGCTGGCCATGATCTTCGGCATGCTGCCGCTGGCCTTCGAGTGGGGCGCCGGGGCGGAGTGGCGCGGGCCCATGGCGCGCGCGGTCATCGGCGGGCTGATCACTTCGACGCTGCTGACGCTGGTGGTGGTCCCGGTGGTCTACACCTTCCTGGACGACTTCGGGCGCCTGCTGGCCCGCTGGTGGCATCGCGGCGTCCCCGAGCACGCCCTGGTCAACCACCGGATCCCCGAAGCTGTCGAGTAGCGCGAGCTTCGGCTCAGTGCGACATAGTCTGCGTGGGGCAGGCCCCCGGCCTGCGAGCCGACCCCCTGGTCGGCTCACTCAGTGCCAGAAGACGCCGGCCAGGGGGCCGGCGGCAGCTCGGGGAGCCGCCCCACAGGGCTCATATGAGCGGTCGCCGCAAGACCATGTGGCATTACGCTTGAGCGTGCCCGGGTTACTGGGGCGGGAAGCTGGTTATCGACCAGGAATCTCACGAGGCCTGCAAGACCGGGTGGTCAGTCTGGTGCGCGGCGTACTCGATGGCGGCAAAGATATCCTCACGCTCCAGAAAAGGGTAAT
>VFZS01000920.1 GCA_016871095.1 Acidobacteriota bacterium | reverse complement strand
GCATCGCCCCTTACGGCACCACCAAGGACAACGACGTGCCGGACTGGTACCGGGGCTTACTGGGCAACGAGTCGCGCAAGCTGCCCGTCCAGAAATGGCGCACCGACCCCGAGGACCCGCGCTACGTGCGCCACTTCGGCGGCATGATCCGCGAGCTGGGGCGGCGCTACGACGGCCACCCGGACCTGGAGAGCGTGGACCTGGCCATCGTGGGGGCCTGGGGCGAGGGGGAGGGCGCGGAGCGGCTTACCCAGAAGACGCGCGAGGCGCTGGTGGACGCCTACCTGGAATCCTTCGACAAGACCCCTCTGGTGATGCTGCTCACCGACGAGCAGACCAACCAGTACGGCGTCTCGAAGAAGCCGGTGGGCTGGCGCGTGGATTGCCTCGGCGACATGGGCGGCTTCAGCCCCACCTGGAACCACATGCTCGACTACTATCCCCAGGGCATCATCAACTTCGGCATGCAGGAGGCCTGGAAGAAGGCCCCCGTCAGCTTCGAGGTCTGCTGGGTGATGCAGCACTGGAAGAACCAGGGCTGGCCCATCGACTACATCATCGACCAGTCGCTGAAGTGGCACATCTCGTCGTTCAACGCCAAGTCCTCGGCGGTGCCCAAGGAGTGGGAGCCGCAGGTGAACCGCTGGCTGAAGAAGATGGGGTATCGCTTCGTGCTGCGCAAGTTCACCTACCCGGCGGTGGCGCCTCCCAACGGGCGGCTGGCGTTCACTTCGTGGTGGGAGAACCAGGGCGTGGCGCCGTGCTACCGGCAGTTCCCGCTGGCCTTGCGCCTGAAGAGCGCCGCCCGCGCTGAGGTGCTCGTCACCGACGCCGACATCCGCACGTGGCTGCCGGGCGACAACCTCTACGACAGCGCCGTCTTCATCCCCGCCGAAACGCCCCCTGGGGAGTACGAGCTGGAGCTGGCGCTGCTGGATCCGCAGACGCGTCAGCCCAAAGTGAAGCTGGCGATCGCGGGTCTCCAGCCCGACGGCTGGTACCGCCTGGGCAAGTTGACGGTGGGTGAGTAGGCGGGTTTGACGATGCGACAACAACAGGCCTGGAGGCCTATTCTACTGCTGCTGGCGGCAAACTGGGGGAGGGTAAGGCGTTTGACCCGGTGCGGCGGCTGCGCTATGCTGGCTCTAAGGACCCCCGAAAGGACTCGACTCGACAAGTAGATGGCCAATACGATCTCTGCTCTGAAGCGGATCCGGCAGACCGAGCGGCGCACCACGGTCAACCGTATGCGCAAGACTCGTTTTCGCAACCAGCTCAAGGCCGTGCGGCGCCTGCTGGACAACAAGGAGGCCGCCGCCGCCCGTACCGCGCTGCCAGCCACCTTCTCGGCGATCGACCGCGCCGCCAGGTTTGGCGTGATCAAGAAGAATACCGCGGCGCGCTACAAGAGCCGCTTGCAGGCCCGGTTGCAGGCGCTGCGTCCCTCCGCCGCCTGAGCGGCCGGGGCGGACCCGCCCGCTTTTTCCTTCGATTTCAGTAGTGCCTCAGTCTCGGGGACCGCTTGCTGACGCGCGCGGCTCGGTAGCCTTATCCCTGCGCCGTGCCTTTTGCCGAGCCGCGACCGTCAGGGAGTGGTTGGCCGTTTGACCCCCGAGAGTGAGGTATTACAGATTCCATTCAAGCCGGCCTGATCGTGGCCGATAAGCCTGGGGAAGAGGAGAGACCCATGCTCTCGATATTTCTGCGCGAGGAACGCGGGCAAGACCTGATCGAGTACGCCCTGATGTTGGCCTTGGTGGCGGTGGCCGGCGGCGTGATGATCCCGCCGGTAGGGGTCGCGGTGAGCACCATCTTCACCAAGGCCATGTCGGTACTGGCCCGCTTCGGCGGCTGAGCACTCCCCGCCGCATCCGCCCAGCCCTGCCTGCCCGCCCCTTGCCTCCGGGGTGTACAATGATCT
>VFZS01000919.1 GCA_016871095.1 Acidobacteriota bacterium | reverse complement strand
TGTCAAACAGAAGAACATCCGGGCATTCGACATAGCGGGGGACGGCTCAATCGCCGACGGGCGGCGCTTCGCGGACGTGCGCGCCGATGGCATCAAGACCGACGAAGAAGGAAATCTCTACGCCGCTTCGGCCGGCGGCATCTGGGTCTTCACTGCGCAAGGGAAGCCCCTGGGCACCATCGAGACGCCGGAGCAGCCTAGCAACTGCAACTGGGGCTCCGGCTTCCGCGGACTCTACCTCACGGCCCGGACGTCGGTCTACCACGTGCCGACCAAGATTCCGGGCACACGGACGTACTGAATGCTGATGACCGCAAGTCCGGGTCTTATCGGCCGAGCAAGAGGCGCGCATCTTCCGCCGGGTCTTCCCGGTCCCTGCATACGCTACGCATGAGACCGGACGGTCCGGCGGAGTGGCCATCGAGGTCCGGCTATGCCTCAGCACGCGCTTACGCTCCATGGAGCCGTCTAGATCCTGCTGGCACGCCAGGGATGATATAACCGGGAGGAGGCCGGATGATGGATTGCACGCGCAGGCAGTTTCTGGGGACGGCGGCCGTGGGGGGAAAGCCGGGAGCGCCCGCCTGCTTCGGGCTCCATCCCTTCATTGCCGCCAACCCGGGCGCGGTGTTCATTCGCAGGACCCGGGTGAGCGCCCGGTCGGACGCGGCGGCTCTGCGCGGCGAGGGGCTTCGGTTGGGACATGAAATCTTCGTTCCCTGGGAGAAACCTGGCATCCCGCTGACGCACCGCATCATCCTCAAGCCCAACGTCCTGGTCCCTCGCCGCCCGGGCCCGCCCGACAACCGTGGCACCGATCCCGGCTTCTATGAAGGCCTCGTCATGGCCTTGAAGGACGTGGGACTCCGGAAGTTCCATTTCGTGGAAGCCAACTACAACCGGAGCCGTAAGAGCGCCCACTACGAGGAGATCCACGAACGCCACGGCGTCGAAATGTGCGAACCGGAGCGGCGGCCGCGGCACTTTCGCGAGAACTTCGAGATGACCTGGAGCCGCGTGCCGGACGCAGTGGTTTACCAGCGTATCCCGCACTACGCTCCGATCAACGAGCCCGACACCTGGCTGCTCAACATCGCCAAGTGGCGCTCCCACGGCATGTGCCTGACGCAGTCGGTCAAGAACGAGCAGGGCCTGGTGGTCTCCCCGTTTCACCGCTTCTGCCCCGGCTGGGAGATGGTGACCGGCGTTCCGGACTTCATGAAACCGGAGATCCGGCCGGATGTGGTCGAGCGGGTCAATCGCTATTTCGAGAGCCACCGCAGGATGGGTTACTCCCGCTACGACAGCAAGGCGGCTTTGAGCCCCATCCGGCAGGAGATCTGGGCGCAGAAGACCTGCGACAACCTCAGCGTGCTCAAGACCGGGCTGTCAATGATCGAGGCCATTTACGCATTTGCGCCTGGGGAAGACCGCGCCGGGGGGGAGACCGTGTGCATGCCCAACCTGGTGATGTTCGGCCAGGACAAGTTCCGCCTGGACCTGGTGGGGCTGTGGCTGGGGGGCCATGAGCCCGGTAACGTGCACCTATATCGCATCGCCAAGGAACGCGGGCTCAGCAACACCTTTAACCCCTGGGAAGTTCCGGTATACGAATGGATCGGCGCGCGCGCCGTGCCCCGCAAGCTGTCCGACTTCCCCCGCACGCCGCTGAAGACCTACTATCTGCGAAAGGACGGTGAGCCTGCCTACCACCTCGTGGACGAACCCTTCGACTACGAGAAGCATCGGCTCTAGTTCGTCTGGCAGCCTGTGGGTTGTTCTTGACCAGGAACCAGCTCTCGGGGGGCTTTCTGTACTACACTCGCTGAGTTTCTTTGCGCGCCGCGAAGATTCTGGAGCCTTTGGTGGGGCGAGCGTCCACGCTTGCGAGCCGGCATCCTTGCCGGCTTACCTGCCGCGG
>VFZS01000918.1 GCA_016871095.1 Acidobacteriota bacterium | reverse complement strand
CGGGCGGGGAGGACCGGTTGGGGATGACGGCCACGTACATTGGTAGATTATGGCGCGGTACCAGCGTTCAGCGCTGGCCCGTCTCCATGTAACCCCCTTTCAAACCGTGCGTGCGGATTTCCCGCACACGGCTTAACGATGATCTTCTGGGCGCGGCTTGCGTCGGATAGCACACCGTGCCTTGCAGCCGATACAGGCCCATCCCGTAAAACCGATCTTGGGGCCATTCCTCCCGGCGGAGCCGCCGCTGGCCGCCCCGCCGCCACATCCAGCGGCGCAGCCGCCAGTAGACGTAAGCGTCCACTTGGTTGAACTTCGCGTCCGCATTGCCCGTCCGGAAGTAGTTTCCCCATCCCCGTAGCACCGGATTCAGGTCCGCAATCACTGCCTTCACGTCCTGCTTCCCGCTGCGCCGCGCCTCAGTCAGCTCCCGCACGCGCGCCCGGAGACGCTTCATCGCCTTGGGCGACGGCCACCGCTGCATGAAGTGGCACCACGGCTTGCGCTGGATGCTCCTCCGCTTGCGGATGACACACCCCAGGAACTCGAAGCCCTCCTGACCGCGGCTTAAGTTCACCAGCCGCGTCTTGTCCGGGTCTCAGCCACTGCCGGATCAACTTCACCGCCCGCCGGTCCGAGATCCGCTCCCTGACCATCCCCAGCAACTTCTCCTGGTCGATCGTGTCAAAGTAGCTCCGAATGTCCGCCTCCACGACGAAGTTCAAGCCCCGGTTGCCCGCTACCCGGATCGCTTCCAGGGCCTGAGTCGCGCTCCTCTTCGGACGGAACCCATACGAGCTGGGAAGAAAGTCCGCCTCGAAGATCGGCTCCAGGATGAGCTTCGCCGCCATCTGCACCACCCGGTCCCGCACCGTCGGTATCCCCAGTGGCCGCTGCTTGCCATCGGCTTTCGGTATGTATCGCCGCTTCACCGGTTGCGGGCGATACCGGCCTGCCCGCAGGTCGGCCTGGATCTCATCCAGGAACGCCTGTACTCCTCGTCCCTCGATGGCTTGGAGCGTGGCTTCATCCACGCCCGCCGCCCCCCGGTTGCTGCGCACTCGCCTCCACGCTTCCCACAGGACCTCACCCCTGTAGATCCGGTCAAACAATGCGTGGAAACGCCGTGTCTTGCTCCGCTTGGCGCACGTCCCTAGCTTGCGTTGGAGTTCTCGTATTTTGTCTGCGGGGTGGTTCACCGTTGCCGGCAGGCCCTCACACTTACCTCCGCCCCAAGCGCGATCAAAGCAGGGCCCCTTCCCTCCAGCGGTTTGTGGCCGCCTTCACCGGTACTACGAACCCCTCGGACTCCCTCCCGGCTCCGCACGCCTTCCGCCGTCCGGCCTTATACGCGCGGTCTTTGCCCGACGCGGGCGGCCGGGGAGGGCCTCTCCTGTTCCGCCTCCTTCTGTCGAAACGTGCTGACGCCCCTACCCCGAGGAGGTCCAGCGGTCGCTCTGGAGCCAGACCGCTGTCTGTTGCCTTCGCCGTGACATGAGCGGCTCGGCCCTCCCCATCACCTTTCGGCTGATAATGTGACGAGGCTGCAGCGTTCACTTCAAGTTGCGGCCCGCTTCGTTGCTCCCTGCTCACCACAGGCTTTTGACACCCCGCTCTGGCCCAGGGAATCTCTTCCCCCGGCTGGGGCCTGCTACCGGGCGCTCCAGCGCTTACCCGGACGGGTCTTGCACCCGCTAGAAGAAGGCGTCTTTCATGACGCACCATGCGTTGCATCATACCACTCCGGCGCCGTCCGGCTGCCGGACGGGCAGGCGATCTGGCGAGCAACTCCAGTCCATCTGCCGGTCTGCGTTACGAGAGTTACAGCCGCGGCCCCCGTCGCGCCCTTGACGGGCGCGGACCCTTGCATTAGCATACACCTGGGGGTATGACCCGGCATTTCCATTTTGGACTACCGGACG
>VFZS01000917.1 GCA_016871095.1 Acidobacteriota bacterium | reverse complement strand
GGTCGGTGCTGACCTCCACAAAGTCGCCCTCCTGAAGCCCCAGGGACTCAAAAACCGGTTTGGGGATTACGACCTGGCGCCGCTGCCCAATCCGGCTCAGCGGCCGCCGCTGCCCGGCCTCCGGCAGAGATTGTCTGACAGGCATGTTTTCAGCCTATCAGGTATTCCGCAGACCTGAAGTGTCAAGCCGGCGCGGAGGTTGCCCGCTCCACGGAACTCCGGTATTGTGTTCCCAGTGACCGGACGCGAACGCATCGCACGCACCATGCGGCACACCGAGCCTGACCGCGTGCCGGTGATGTGCCAGCTCTCGATCGGCCACTACAACCTCAACGCCGGCTACCGGCCCCACCAGATCTGGTACGACACCGAAGCCTTCGCCGATGCCTGCGTCAAGCTGGCCCGCCGCTACGCCTTCGACGGCATCCTGGTGGTGCTGCCGGGCCGTCCGCCGGACTACCTCGACAACGTCGCTTCGATCCGGGCCGAGGCGGACGGGGAATGGCTCACCTGGCGCAACGGCGACCGCACCTTCCTGCCCTGGGACGACATGCCGCATCACTATCCCGCGGATGTTTCGCGGCCTGCCCGCGCCGATTTCGAAAGCTTCGACCCGGAGCGGGATCTGGCGCGCGTGGACGAGTATCTGGGCTACACCTGGAACGTGCTGTTTCACATCCAGGAGGTCCCCGGCAAGCCCGACCCCGGCTTGCTGCGGCAAGGCGCCATCCCCGACTACCTCTTTCGGGCCTTCGATCTGGTGAAGCAGCGCGCCGGGCAGGACCTCTCCATCCACGGCTCGATCTACTCGCCGCTCAGCCACTACTTCGAGCTGTTCGGCTACGAGGCCGCCCTTACCGCGTTCCTCACCGATCCCGGCAAAGTTCACGCCATCCTGGAACGGCTGGCCGACAACACCATCGCCTGGGGCCTGGCGCTCGCCGCGCGCGGCGCTGACGCCCTGGATCAGTCTTCGGCCTTCGTGGCCGCGCCGTTTCTTTCACGCGCCCAGTACCGCGAATTCGTGGTGCCGTATGAGCGTCGCGTGAACCAGGCCCTCCGCGCGGCCGGCGCCATCGTCTACACCCACACCTGCGGCCGCATCGGCGACCGCATCGACCTGCTGGCCGAGAGCGGGACCTGCGGCATCGACACGCTCGACCCTCCGCCGCTCGGCAACTGCGACCTGGCCGCCGCCAAGCGCGATTTCGGCGCGCGCCTCTTCTTCAAGGGCAACATGAACTCGGTGGCTCTGCTCCAGTACCGGACCAGGGAGGAGGTGCTGGCCGAGGCCGCGCGCCCGCTGCGCATCGGCAAGCCCGGCGCGGGTTACATCCTGAGCACCGCCTGCTCGGTGGCCCCGCGCGTGGAACCCTGGAAGCTGGAGCTGCTCGCCCCGCTGGCGGACGAGATCGGCCGGTATGGCTGAGCGTTGACCTGCGAGCGGCGGCGCGGGACAATAGGACTTCTCCCAGGAGGACGAAATGACACTACGAACCGCGTTGCGCGCCATCGGACTGCTGCTCGGCATCTGCCTGCTCCTGCCCGCCCAGAAGGCGGAGGAGGGCTGGATCCGCATGTTCGACGGCAAGACCCTGAACGGCTGGAAGGCCAGCGAGAACGAGGGCAACTGGACGGTCGAGGATGGCTGCATCGTGGGCCGGGGCAACCGCAGCCACCTCTTCTACATGCTCCACGAATGCGAGAACTGCGAGTTCAAAGCCACGGTGAAGATCAACAAGGGCGGCAACTCGGGGATGTACTTCCGCGCGGCCTTCGGCCCGGGCTGGCCCAAGGGTTACGAAGCCCAGGTCAACAACAGTCACACCGACTGGCGGCGCACCGGCGGTCTCTATGGCATCTCCGACGTCAAGGAGCCGCTGCTGGGTGACGACACCTGGGGCACGCAGCACATCATCGCCGACG
>VFZS01000916.1 GCA_016871095.1 Acidobacteriota bacterium | reverse complement strand
CCTGCCACGGTCCCCTCCACGGCTCGCAGAAGAAACGGACTCCGCCGGGATGAACGCGCTGGAGATATCGTGCTAAGATATCTGTCGGGGGTATATGACGACGATCTCCCTGAAGCTGCCTGATGAGCTGCTCGCCGCCAGTGGCGCGCTGGCCCGGTCCCGCGGGCTGTCCCGGGCCGAGTACTTCCGGCAGGCAATCGAGCGAATGAACCGGGAGGAGGCCGCCGGGCAACGCCGCCGACGCATCGCCGAGGCCTCCCGGCGGGTGCGCGCCCAGAGCATACGGGTGAACGCTGAGTTCGCGGCCATCGAACGGGATCCGGATGCCTGAGCGCGGCGAGATCTGGATTGCGGACCTGAAACCCACGCACGGCACCGGACCGGGCAAGACCCGGCCGGTGCTGATCGTGCAGGCGCAGGCCCTACTGGATGCCGGGCATCCCTCGACGCTGATTGTGCCGCTGACCACGCAGCTCGTGGAGGATGCGGCCCCTTTGCGGGTGCGCGTGCCGGCCGGCGGTCGCCTGCGGCGTGACTCGGACCTGCTGATCGACCAGCTCCGCGCCATCGACAACCGGAGGCTGGTCGAGGGTCCCGTGACCCGGATTCCCGGGGCGGTGCTGGAGCGCGTGGACGACGCCTTGCGCGAGGTCCTGGATCTGCTGCTCCCGTAGCGCGGGGCGGCGCGGCGGAGCGCTGCGTTAGAATGAAAGCGGCTGTCATCGGCTATGGCAAAAGGCTACGTCCATATCAACGTGGAGCGCTGCAAGGGCTGCGCGTTCTGCGTGGAGTTCTGTCCCACCAAGGTGCTGGCGCTGTCCTCGGCTTTCAACTCCCGGGGATACCACCCGCCGCACGTGGTGGACGCGGAGAAATGCAGCGGTTGCGACCTCTGCGGAATGTACTGCCCGGATTTCGCCATCTTCGGCTGGAAGGTTTCCGATCCTAAGGGGCAGAGCGCGGCTCAGGAGGAGGAACAGGAGAATGCAGGCTGACCCGCGCGGCGTACTCACCGGCGTGCACTTCATGGACGGAGACCACGCCTGTTGCGAGGGCGCCCTGGCCGCGGGGGCGCGCTTCTCCGCCGGCTACCCCATCACGCCCTCGACCGAGGTAGTGGAGCGATTCGCGGCGCGCATCCCCACGGTGGGGGGGACCTTCATCCAGATGGAGGACGAGCTGGCGGCGTCCATCGCCATCCTGGGCGCGGTGTGGGGCGGGGCCAAGGCGTTCACGGTGACCTCGGGGCCCGGTTTCTCGCTGATGATGGAGCACATCGGGCTGGCGGTGATGACCGAGACGCCCTGCGTATTCGTGAACGTGCAGCGGGGCGGGCCCTCGACCGGGCTGCCCACGCTCCCGGCGCAGGCCGACATGATGCAGGCGCGCTGGGGCTCGCACGGCGACTACGAGCTGATCGCGCTCTCGCCCAACTCCCCGCAGGAGTGCTTCGACCTCACCATCCAGGCCTTCAATCTGTCGGAGCGCTTCCGCGTGCCGGTGATGTTCATGACGGATGAGTGCGTGGGGCACATGACGGAGAAAGTGATCATCCCGCCGGCCGATCAGATCGAGGTTTATCCACGCCGGCATACGCGCGTGGGCCCCGCCGACTACCAGCCCTTCCAGCCCGAGGACGACCTGGTGCCGGCGCTGGCGCACGCCGGGGAAGGCTACCGCTTCCACGTGACCGGGCTGACCCACGACGAGCGCGGCTACCCCGCGATGACTGCTGCGGCGCAGGACCGCCTGGTGCGGCGTCTCCAGCAGAAGATCCGCCGCGCGGCGGATGACTTGATTTGGTGCGACGAGGAGGGGCTGGAGGACGCTGAGGTGGTGGTGGTCTCTTACGGCATCACCTCGCGAGTGGCGCAGCGGGCCATCGACCTGGCCCGGGAACGGGGGGTGCGGGTGGGCAAGCTGCGG
>VFZS01000915.1 GCA_016871095.1 Acidobacteriota bacterium | reverse complement strand
TTACTCCAGCCGCCGCAACTGCGGCAGACGCCAGAGGATCAGCAAAGCCGCCAGGGCGCAGATCGTCGCCCCAAACCCCACGGCAAACGGCGCTCCGAAGCGGCTGGCGATCGTCCCGGCTTGCAGGTTGCCCAGGGGCATCATGCCCATGAAAAGCATGGTGTAGACGCTCATCACTCGCCCGCGCAGGTGATCAGGCACGGTGGTCTGCACCAGGGTGTTGGCCGTGGCGTTCTGGGCGACCATCGCCCAACCGGCCAACATCAGGCAGAGCAGCGAAAGGGGGAAATAGCGGGATAAGGCGAAGGCGGCCAGGGCGGTCGGAAAGAGCAGGTTGCCCGCCGTGAGGAGCAGCCCCTTGCGGCGGAAGCGGCCCAGGGAGGCCAGGGTCAGCGCCCCGATCAGCGCCCCGATCCCCGCCGTGGCCGTCAGAAAGCCCAGGCCCTGCGCCCCCACCCGCAACACGTCCCGGGCGAAGATGGGCATCAAGGTGGCATAGGACATGCCGAAGAGGCTGGTCGTGCCCACCAGGGTCAGCAGGGACAGCACTGTGCTGTTGCTGCGCACGTAGGCCAGGCCCTCTTTCAGATTTTGCAGCGCCGATTCGCTCGTGGCGGCCCTGGGTGACGCCGGCAGGCGCATGGCTAACAGAGCGGCAATGACGGCCAGAAAGCTCACCCCGTTGAGGGTGAAGCACCCCGTCGTGCCGATAATGGCCAACAGCACCCCGGCCAAGGCCGGCCCGATGATGCGGGCGGCGTTGAAGAGGGTCGAGCCGAGGGCGATGGCGTTCATCAGGTCTTCCTTGCCCACCATCTCCACCGTGAAAGCCTGGCGAGTGGGGGCGTCAAAGGCATTGACCAACCCCAGGATGGCGGCCATGATCAGCACGTGTTCCACTCGCACCAGCCCGCTCCAGGTGAGAAAGGCCAGCAGAAAGGCCTGCAGCATCGCCGTGCTCTGCGTGACCACCAGAAGCTTACGTTTGTGCACGCGGTCGGCCACGACCCCGCCCCAAAGCGAGAGCAACAGAATCGGCAGCGAGCCGATGAAGCCCGTCAGCCCTAACAGGAAAGCCGAGTTGGTCAGTTGCAGCACCAGCCAGCTCTGGGCCACGCTCTGCATCCAGGTGCCGGTGAGGGAGACGAGCTGGCCGGACCACCAGAGGCGATAATTGCGGTGGCGCAGGGCCCGGAAGGTCGGCGGCAGCGCCAGGGAGAAGCGTGGCTTGACGATAGCGTCCATGCGTTCTGTCCTTACAGCACCGGCCAGCGGGGCTTGATGGCGATGCCCGCTCGCCGGTAGACGTCGGCGGCCCGCTGGCGAGCCTCCCGCAGCACGGCTTCCTCGTCCAGGGTCAGGCAGCGGCCATCTCGCACCACGATCCGGCCATCAATGACCACCGTGTCCACATCGCCACCGGTGGCGCAGTGCACGATCGTGGACACCGGATTGGGGCTGGGAGTCAGGTGCGGCTTGTTTATGTCAACAACGAGCAAATCGGCCTTCTTGCCCGGCTCCAGGGAGCCGATCTCGCTCTCCAGCCCCATGGCCTTAGCCCCGTTGATCGTGGCCATCTCCAGCACCGTCTCGGCGGGAACGACGGTCGGATCGAGGGCCTGGGCCTTGTGCACGTAGGCGGCCAGGCGCAGGTCGCGCAGCAAATCGTAGGTATTGTTGCTGGGACCGCCATCGCAACCCAGGGAGACGTTGACGCCGGCCTGCAACATCGCCGGGACGGGGGCAATGCCCGACCCCAGCTTGGCGTTGGAGGCTGGATTGTGGGAGATATGCGTGCCCGTGCGGGCGATGGTGGCGATGTCGTCGGCGTCCAGCCAGACGGCGTGCACCAGCAGGGTGCGCCGGCCCAGGAGTCCCAGGCGCTGGAAGAACTCCGTGGGCCGCAGCCCGAAGTTCTGCTGGATGTAGG
>VFZS01000914.1 GCA_016871095.1 Acidobacteriota bacterium | reverse complement strand
GCAAGCACTCGTGGATCAGGGAACCGAAGTACAGATTCCAGTCACGCTCCAGCGGAACCAGTTCTCGGAGGTAGCGCCATTCGACCGCCTTGCGGCAGTTCCGAAAGAGGCTCCACATGGAGTAGGTCGAAACCACCGGCGCGGCGCTCACTGGGCACCTCCCGCCCCGGCGATAGTGGCCGGCGTGATGCCGGCCTTGCGGAAGGCCGAGCGGATTCGCAGCACCATATGGTTCACCGAGGAGCGGGAGCGGCCTGTGCGCCGGCAGATGTCGGCGACGGTCGTTTCGCCGAGCTGTGCGGCGACGACACGGAGGGGTTCGGGAAGCCCCGCGAGGACGCGCTGGATGTCGAGTCTCAACTCCAGCCCGAAGTGCTGACCTGGGGTACGCGGCCCGGGGCGGTGCCGGCAGGCCTGGGGGGCCAGCGCCTCAGATCGGTCAACCTGTTCGCCGTCGCCTTCAAGTTGCTCAAACTGCCGTCGCCGGGCTTGCTGCGAAACCAGAACACAGACTCGATTCCGGATCACCCGTCTGACGAAGCCCTGCCAGGTGCCACGCGCCGCATCGTAACGCGGCAGCCGCCGCAAGCAGTCCAGGAGCATATCCTGCCGCAGGTCGCCCCAGTCATCGGCCGTGAATCCGTAGCTCCCCATCAAGCGACTGGCGTGGCAGGACGACTGCCGGAGCATGCACGCTGTGAGCTCGGCGCCCACCGGGTTTGCGGCGGCGCTCATCGCGTCACCTCCGGCAAACCACGCTCGATCAGGACGCGGCGCGGGATCCCATAGCGGATGTCGATTCGCTCCACCGTGCCGTCGCCCAGCCGCTCCAATGCGTCCATCAGTCGGACGACCTCCGCACGCACGGCGAATTCGGCCAGGGACGCCTCTTGGCGGGGGCTGTCGTCGGCGTCCAGCTTGAGCTCGACAAACACCACAGGAGGGGGGCTGAAGACCGGTTCACCGCCGCGGATCTCCAGCCCCTCGACGTAGCCGAAGTTGACCGCCTGGAACAGGCGAAGCAAGGCCTGGCGCGGCCCTGAGAGATGCGAGAAGTGCGTGGCGGGTGCCATGGCCGGCCTCACTCCCCCATCCCCGCCCGGTTCCGGAACAGGAACTCGTCCACGGCCGCGTGCACCCGGGGCGGCTGTGCGGCGGCCGGCTCGCATTCCTGCCGCGGCGCCAAACCCCGCAGATCCCTGAGAAGACGAACTCGGATCCGGTCCAACCGCTTCATGAGGGTCCAGACCAGGTCGTCACTCAGGTGGTGCAAAGCGGCCGCGCCGCCCACCACCAGGGCAATGTCATCCATGGCGGCGCGGACCAGCGATTCAGCCGGAAGCGGAGGGAGCATTACCGGGTGCTGTGGTTCGGATTTCGTTCCGGCCGTAGCGGAGGGCTTTGGGTTCATCGAATCCTCTGCTACGGGTTCGGTAACGCGTTACGGAACGGGGCACCCCCGAGGCCTGCTCATGTCTAGGCTGTTGAAATCGAAGCAGATGTTTCTTCGAGATTGTTCCGCCGCGGCCGCCGCCGACCGTAACACGTTACTTTCGTGAGGAGTGGGAGCCCGTTCCGGTCCCGGCTGGGCGAGATGCCTGAGCCGCACCCCCCAGCAAGGTGATGTGAACGCCCGCCCCGGAACAGGCGTGGTCGACCGATGGTCGGGGTACTGCGGGAAGTCTTGGCCGCCGACGGCTTGGCCTCCCCCGGCGACCGCGCCCCTGCCTTATACCAGGCGCAACTCGGGCAACTTGCCGGCCAGAAGGCATCGCAACTCGGGCCTCCCGAGAAGGTGTGCGTTGGTATACACGCAGTGGCGGATCACGACGGGGAGTACTTTGTCGTAGTTCTTGGCCCGGAGTTTGCCTCGTTCGAGAAACGGCACGGCCTGCTGGTAGGAAAGGCTGCCAACCATCACCGTTTCCCA
>VFZS01000913.1 GCA_016871095.1 Acidobacteriota bacterium | reverse complement strand
GCGCGCGCATGCAGGCGGCGCTCGGCGGGATCCGCCGCCGCACCGCCGCATTGCCCCGCCGCCGCATGATGTTCGTGGCCGGGCGCGCGCCGGGCCGGCTCGAAGACCTGATCGTGGTGGGACGCGGCTCGCACCTGCACGAGCTGATCGAGACGGCGGGGGCCGCCAACGCCTTCGGCGATGTGGCCGCGGCTTACGCCAAGGTGTCCTTCGAGCAGGTGCTAGCGCGCGACCCTGAGGTCATCGTGGACATGGGCGAGATGGCGCAGACGGTGGGCGTCACCGAAGCCGACAAGCGGGCCGTGGTGGCGCTGTGGGAGCGGCAGCCGGCGCTGGCGGCGGTCCGCCAGAGGCGCGTGTTCGCGGTCGCCGCGGACCTCTTCGTGGTGCCCGGCCCGCGGGTGGTGGAAGCTGCTCAGGCCTTGGCGCGGATGGCGCATCCGGAGGCGGGACTTTGAGCGGCTTCACCCTCGGCCAAGTCGGAATGCGCTACAACGGCACGGAAGTGCTGCGCCAGGTGACGCTGGCGCTCGAGGGTCCGCGCTTCGTCGCCCTGGTGGGGCCTAACGGCGCGGGCAAGTCCACGTTGCTCGGCATCCTGGCGGGGCTGCGGCGCGGCTACGCCGGCTTTTGCGCCTATGGCGGCGTGGAGGTGCGAGCCTGGAACCGCCGCGCTTTCGCCCGCGAGGTGTCTTTCGTGCCCCAGAGCGTGCGCATCGAGTTCCCTTTCACCGCCGAGCAGGTCGTGATGATGGGGCGCACGCCGCACTGCGACGGGCTGTTCGAGTCGCCCGAGGACTTCGACGCCGTCCAGCAAGCCATGGCCACCACCGACACGCTGGCCTTCCGCGGGCGCGATTTCCGCTCGCTGAGCGGCGGCGAGCGGCAGCGGGTGATCCTGGCTTCGGCGCTGGCCCAGCGCCCCAGGACCCTGCTGCTCGATGAGCCGGCGACCTTCCTGGACCTCAGTCACCAGATCGCCATCTACAAGCTGCTGGCCGAGCTGGCCCAGCAGGGGCTGCTGGTGATCGCCGCCACGCACGATCTGAATCTGGCCGCCAGCTTCGCCGGGCGCATCGTGGCCCTGCGCGCGGGCCAGGTGGCGGCGGACACCGCGAGTCTGGACGTGGCCGCCATCCGCGAGATCTTCGGGGTCGAGGTGGAGCTGCTGCGCGGCCCCGGCGGCAAACCCTGGATCTGGTATGGGGAATAGGCCCGTGCTGCGTGAATGGGTGCGCCGATGGAGGTCGTGGGGCAGGCCTTCAACCTGCCACGCCGCAGGCGGAACCGCCTGCGCCACGGGCGCGCTGGCGCTGGCGGCGGGAGTGGCGCTGGCCGTGGTGCTGATCGCTCCGCTGGTGGGCTCGGCGCGCATCGACTACGCGCGGGCGCTGGCCGGACTGTCGCCGGACCGCGAGATCCTGTTCTACGCCCGGCTGCCGCGGGTGCTGCTGGCGGCTCTGGCCGGCGGCGTATTGGGCGTGGCCGGGGTGCTCTTCCAGGCGCTGCTGCGCGACGCCCTGGCCACGCCCTATACGCTAGGCATATCCAGCGGCGCCTCGCTCGGCGCCGTGCTGGCGCTGTGCCTGGGCTGGCGCCAACTGCTGGGACTGCCGGCGGTGTGGGTGAGCGCCTTCGCCGGAGCGGCCCTGGTGCTGCTGCTGGTGCTGGGAGTGGCCACCGAGGGGCGGCGCATGTCGTCGTTCACCCTGCTGCTCACCGGGGTGACCATCAACAGCATCTGCCTGGCGCTGATCCTGTTCCTTCAGAGCATCGCCAGCTTCCGCGAAGCCTTCGCCGTGCTGCACTGGCTGATGGGCGGCATCGACCCGGTCGAGTACTCGACGCTGGCCTGGCTCGCCCTCGTCACCCTGCCCCCGCTAGGGTACGCATTTCTGCGCGCGCGAGACTGGAACCTGCTGGCCGTGGG
>VFZS01000912.1 GCA_016871095.1 Acidobacteriota bacterium | reverse complement strand
GCTGATCCCGCCGTGCAGGTGGTTCTCACCGTTGTTCTGGGCCAGCTTGTAAGCGACGCCGTCGAGCGTGAAGCGGCCCTTGGCGATGCGGTTGCCGTAACGTCCGATGATGGCTCCGAAATACGGGTGTCCCTTGAGGTACCCTTCCAGGTTCTCGAAGCCCAGCACCACGTCGGCCGCGCGGCCGGCGCGGTCCGGCGCCTTCAGGGAGACCACGATGCCTCCGTAAGTGGTGATCGCGGCTGCAAACCCCTTCGAGTTGGTGAGCGTGTAAAGGGCGACGTCCTCGCCCGCGGGCGTTTTTCCGAACGGTTGTTGGGTCATCTTGGAGGTAGCTCCGGTGCGTTGAGCTGGCGCGCAGGCAGACAGCAGGAGAGTGGCCAGCGCGACTGCTAAAGTGAGCGCCTTCTGTGGCATGAGCGGTTCCTGACACTGCGCCGTGGGCCGGCGCTAAAGGGCCATCATATCACCGCGGGCAAGCCGCGCCTCCACGTCTCCAGCGACTGGCGCAGCTCCTTCACCCGTGCCGGCATCCGCGCGGCCAGGTTGGCGGTTTCGCCGGGGTCGCTCTTCAAGTCGTAAAGCTCGAGCGCGCCGTCGTCGAAGAACTGAATCAGCTTGAAGTCTCCCTGCCGGATGGCGCCGGAGGAACGTCCCCCGAGGAAATGCGGCTTGTCGAGCGGATAGTGCCAGTGGAGTGCACGGTCGCGAAAGGAGCGCTCTCCACGCAGCGCGCCGCGAAGGCTCGCGCCGTCCAGCCTCCGGTCCGCGCGTTTCCCGGCGCCGGCCATCTCGAGGAAGGTGGGATAGAAATCGTTGGTGGTGACCGGGACGCGGCACACGCCGCCGGGCTGGCCGAAACCCGGCGCCGCGACAATCAGCGGAATGCGTATGCCGCCCTCATACAGGCTGGACTTGGCGCCGCGCAAGGGAGCGTTCGAGGTGACCTGCGGATCGCCGCCGTTGTCCGAGAGGAAGATCACCGCCGTGCGGCGGGCGAGGTCCAGCTCCTCCAGGGTCGCGGTGATGCTGCCCACGCCCGCGTCGATGCTCTCCAGCATGGCGGCCAGCTCGGGGTTATTCCGGTTCTTCCCCGCCCCAGGCCTGGCCGCGTACTTGGCCGCCAGCTCCGGTTTGCCCGCCAGCCGCGTGTGCGGAGCGTAGTGAGACAGGCACAGGAAGAACGGCCGCTCGCGATGGCGGCGGATGAAGTCCACGGCCTCCTGGCTGAGCCGGTCGGTGAGATACTCTCCCGGCTGGCGCGCCTCGACTTCCGGCATGTGGGCGTAAGGGTGAAAGTAGTCGCCGCCGCCAATGTACCTGGTCTCCGAGCAGATGACCTCCTGGAAGCCGTGCCGCGCCGGGTCGCCTTTGCGGTGGCGGTAGTCACCCATGAGATGCCACTTGCCGATCAGCCCCGTGCGGTAGCCCGCCGCCGCCAGCTCCCTGGCGATGGTCTGCCGGTCCGGCGAGAGGTGCTTCGCATCGTCGGCGCGCAGGTAGTCGGTGATGCCCACGCGCGCCGGGTCCAGGCCGGTCATCAGGCTGGCCCGGGTGGGCGAGCACACCGGCGCGGCGGCGTAGGCTTCGGTGAAGCGCACCCCGCGGGCGGCCAGCCGGTCCAGGTGCGGCGTTTCGTTGAACCGGTGGCCGTAGCAGCCCAGCTCCGCCCAGCCCAGGTCATCCGCCAGGATCAGGATGATGTTCGCAGGCCGCGGCGCGGCCGCGCCGGCCAGCGCCGGCAGCCCGGCCAGGAACGCTCTGCGATTCACTAAAACCTCCTCAGCGCGCAAGCAGCAGGATGTGGCCGCTCTGTACTACACTCGCTGAGTTTCTTTGCGCGCCGCGAAGATTCTGGAGCCTTTGGTGGGGCGAGCGTCCACGCTTGCGAGCCGGCATCCTTGCCGGCTTACCTGCCGCGGGCTCCGGGCGC
>VFZS01000911.1 GCA_016871095.1 Acidobacteriota bacterium | reverse complement strand
ACGGCGCCCTGCCCACCTCGGCCTGGAACCCCGGCGAACTGCTGCGCGACGAGCACCTCCTGACCGTAGACATCCAGGCCCCACCGGGTGACTATCGCCTGGCCATTGGCCTGTACGATCCGGCCACCCTCCAGCGCCTGCCCGTGTTTGATGCTCAGGGGCGTCTGCTGGGGGATGCAGTCTCCATACCAGTGTCATTGCGAGGAACGCAGTGACGAAGCAATCTCTTTGTTGCGCAATGATAGAGATTGCTTCGCTCCGCTCGCAATGACGGTTGAAATTCAACCATGACCAAGCTACGCCACTTTGACCTTAACTGGCTGCTGGCGGCCCTGCTTTCCGTGTTCGCCTGGGCGCCGCTGACCTACCCCGGCTTCTTCCAGTCGCGTAGCGGCCTCCTGGCCGCGTACGCCGTGCTCGACCTGGAGCTCTTGCTGCGCACGGGCGCGGGCTTCTGGCGCTGGCGACCGCCTGCCTGGGCAGCCGGCTCCTCGCCGCTGGCCTATTGGCTGGCCGAGATTCTGCACGGTCTGGGGCTCGGCCCGCTGGACGCCGTCCGGGTGCTGTACGGCCTGGGACTGGGCGTCTCCGTGCTGGCGGCCTACGGCTTCGGCCGGCGGTTGCTGGGCCGCGGGGCGGGGCTCTTGTCGGCCGTGGCTTACCTCTACGTGCCTTATCACCTGGATTTGGTGTATCGGGAAGGCGCTTTCACCGCTGCCCTAGCCTGGGCGCTTCTGCCCTTCCTCTTCTGGACTGTTGATCTGGCCGCTACCAGCCGGCGCCTGGCGGGTACTGTCCTCAACCTGGTCGCCCTGGCTGTCCTTTTTCTGGCCGATACCCGGCTGGCGCTTGTCGGTTTGGCGCTGGCCCTGGTCTACGCCCTGGGGCGGGCCATCAGCGAGCATCCACCGGCAGCGATTGCCCATCGCCAGCCCAAGCTTACTCTGGACTTAGGAGTTAGGACGGGGGACTGGCTCTTACCCGCCTTGCTGGCCGCGGCCGTGCTGCTCGGCTATGCGCACCTGCTGCCGCGCTTCGTGGATAGCGCCGATCTGCCGCCTCTGCAGCAGCCGCCGCTGGCGCGGCTGGGGGAGCGCCTCGTCCTGCTGGAGGCGCAGACCACAGGCGAACTCCGGCCCGGTGGCGTCATCACGCTGACCCTGTACTGGCAGGACCTGGGTGGCGTGGATCAGGACTACACCGTCTTCGTCCACCTGCTGGATGCTCGCGATCAGTTGCAGGGCCAGCACGATGGGCCGCCGCTGGGCGGCACTCGTCCCACCAGCGGCTGGCTGCCCGGCGAATATCTACGCGACGTTCACCCCATCGAGGTCGTCGCCAACGCCCCGCCGGGGACGTACAGCATCGAAGTGGGGATGTACCTCCTCGCCACCAGCGAGCGCCTCCCGGTAGCCGGCAGGCCGGGCGAGACCAGCGTCATCGTCACGCGGCTGCAGCTTCGGTAGGTCGGGCGCTCCGCCCGATTCCCTCAATCGGCGGGCAGCGTGCCCGCCCTACCTGCTTTATTGAGGCCGTTGCCAGGAGTGGCCGGGCATGTTATAATGAGGCCACACAGCCAGGTGCTCAGGTGCGACGCACCTCGCAGGTGCGTCGCACCTGAGCACGCATCTGGCCGCATGATTGGAGGCGAAAATAGCAGCAGTGAAGTGGGCAAGGCTGCGGCAAGCTCTGGATATTTGGGGCGAGGCGCTCAGCGTCCTGGCGCTGGGCCTGGGGGCGTTCCTGCTCTACCTGCGCACCCTGGCCCCCTCCGTGGCCGGCGTGTACGAGGACACCCTGGAGTTCCAGGTGGTCTGTTCCGAGCTGGGCATCGCCCACCCCACGGGCTACCCGCTGTACACCCTGCTGGGCAAGCTGTTCACCTTCTTGCCCTTCGGCGATCTGGCCCGCCGGGTGAACCTCCTCTCGGCTGTTTGTGCCG
>VFZS01000910.1 GCA_016871095.1 Acidobacteriota bacterium | reverse complement strand
GCAGGACCAGCCGGCGTGGGGTGGCATCCAGGCGCAGCGACACCCCCGGCGAGGACAGCCCGTTGGCCTCCAACAGCCCCTGGAAGAGCCGCTCGAGGTCCTTGAGGGCTGGCGGGATCATCCAGTCGGGGATCTCCTCGGTTCCGATCTCCAGCAGGAAGTCCACCCCGCTCATCCCAGGGCCTCCTGCTCGAGCCACATCCCGGCCACGGCCACGGCCAGTTTCCTCACCCGTCCGATCACGCCCACCCGCTCGGTGACGCTGATGGCCCCGCGCGAGTCCAGCAGGTTAAACAGGTGGGAACACTTGAGCACCTGATCGTAGGCGGGCAGCACCGGAAAGCGCCGCTGGTCCGGGTAGTCAGCAAAGGCGTCCAGCAGCCGCCGGCACTCACCCTCGTGCAGCTCGAAGAGCTTCCACAGCGTGGGCACGCCGGCCAGCTCGAAGTTGTACACCGAGAACTGCACCTCGTCGGCCAGCCGCACGTCGCCGTAGCTGAAACCCGGCGCCCACTCGATGTCGTAGACGCTGTCCCGGCCTTGCAGGAAGGCCGTCAGCCGCTCCAGGCCGTAGGTAAGCTCGGCGGGCACCAGGTCCAGGTCCACCCCGCCGCACTGCTGGAAGTAGGTGAACTGGGTGATCTCGAGTCCATCCAGCATCACCTGCCAGCCGATGCCCCAGGCGCCCAGGGTGGGCGACTCCCAGTTGTCTTCCTCGAACTTGATGTCGTGCTGGCGCAGGTCGATGCCGATGGCCGTAAGGCTGTCCAGGTACTGCTCGACGATGTCGGCCGGTGATGGCTTCAGGATGACCTGAAGCTGCCAGTGCTTGTACAGGCGGTTCGGGTTCTCGCCGTAACGACCGTCGGCGGGGCGCCGGCTGGGCTGCACGTAGGCCACCCGGTAGGGCTTGGGTCCCAGGACGCGGAGAAAGGTCTCGGGCGCCATGGTGCCCGCGCCCACCTCCAGATCGTACGGCTCCTGGATCACGCAGCCGCGCTCGGCCCAGTAGCTCTTCAGCTTGAAGAGGATGTCTTGGAATGAATCCATGGCTCAGAGGGCTTCCAGGAGGGGCGCCGTGACCAGCCGGCGCTCGATCTGCTCCTCGATGGCGCGCACCAGCAAGCGCCGCAGATCGGCCGCCGTCTCCTTGCGCCATTCAGCCGGGGCGCAGTGCTCGATGCGGTTGTGCAACATCCGTTCCGCGATAGCCCTGGAAGCGGGTGAGACCTTGAGCTCCGGCAGGAAGCCCGAAAGCCGCACCGCCCAATAAGTGAAATAACTCACCGCCTGCCAGACGCCCTGCTCGCGGCGGGCTCGCAGGAACTCCAGCACCGCCGCCAGCAACCGGAAGAACCGCTCGTTCGGCTCCGCCGGAGGCAGAAGCTGGTCGGCCACCTCCGCCACGTAGTCCAGCGCCACGCCGGTGGCATACTCGGAAACCAGTCCGAGCTGCGAGGCGATCAACTCGCAGGAATCCAGGCTTACCAGTTCCCTGGTCTCGCGCTGGAAGTAAAACATCCGGACGTGGGAGAGCCGCTCCAGACCCGCTCCGAAACGGCTTTTCGGCCGCCGGGCGTTCCGGGCCACTCCCCGCAGTTTCCCCACATCCCTGGCCAGAAAACTCACTACCAGGTCCGCTTCCCGCAACGGATAAGCGCGCAGCACGATCGCTTCGCTCACCCGGGCCGGCATCTTGGAAACCAGCGGATATTTCAGGGTAGCACGATTGCGGGGAGCCCTTGGCGGGCTGCGGGGGCGCGGAGTTGCGTCCGCAGCCGGCTCCCTGGCGGAACCTGGTGAGCCAGCCGGGGGCTGGCTCGCAGGTCAGGGGACCCGCCGCACGGCGGGCAGCCACCTGATATGGTACGGTGTGAACATGAAGCACATGCGTTTCAGCCTGCGTACCTTCTTCGCTGTGATGTGCCTAGGAGCTCTGGCGGGGCTGTGTCTCGGCCA
>VFZS01000909.1 GCA_016871095.1 Acidobacteriota bacterium | reverse complement strand
AAACCAGGCATTCAGCACAATGCGGTCCATGCAATCATAGGTTCCCTCGAGGAACTCCTCGTACAGCTCACACAGTTGGTCTGGAAACGGCGGTGGCGCAGAACCGGGAGTCATCTCTGGGAGTTTACAGGCGCCTTCCACCAGACCACAACTGCTCCTGGCCCAGTTGCCCGCAGGGCCTCATTTTCGGAGCGAAGTCTCCGAAAATGCGTGTGCTACTGACCACGAAAATCGCCGCGGCCGGCAAACATTCCGTGGGGCGGGCGCCCCCGCCCGCGCACCGGCCCCCAGGCCGGTGCCTGGCCGACCTGGGGGTCGGCCTGCGGCTCTGGGGAGCCGCCCCACCGGTTTGGCTGCGGCTATCCCGCCCTGTGTTCGCAGGCGCTTGCCGAGCCGCGAGCGTTAGCGAGCGGTTGGGCCGGAGATTTCTTCACACCTTCTGAGGGGAAGGGCCTTCTCTCAGTTCGGTCCGCGGGCGGGGGGGCGCCAGATGGGGGGCCCCTGCGGCCCGGAGGAGCTCGAGCAGGTTCGAGGTGGCGGCGCCGGCCTGGCGGAAGGCGGCGGAGCGGTCGGTGATGGCCCGGAACTTGTGGCGCACTGCCGCCAGATACTCCAGCCCCTTGCGCAGTCCGAGCTTCGCTCTCGCGGACGGGGAACTTCGGCCCCAGCAGGAAGCTCCAACGGTCCGGCCGCTGGCGTACCAGCTCGGGCATCAGCCGACCGGCCGCAGCCGGGAGGCCTATTCTTGCCGGTGGCTCGATCAGGGAGGAACAGGCCGGGAGGCCTATTCCACTGCGTTTCGCGGCAGACTGGGGGAGGGCAAGCAGGCGGGGCCGTAGGACGGAGGTTCCGGGTTGAAGGTTCCCTTCGAGATGAAACTTTAGTACCGTACCAGTGCCGCACGGGCGGTGCTATATTCTTGCCAGAAGGCTTCAAAAAGGCAAAAAAATGTCACTGCGCGGCGCAGCCTGTATTGCCCTGATGAGCATAGGCTGCGCGGTGTGCCCGGTCTGGGGCGGCCCCATTCACGAATTGGTGCTTACTGGAGCGGACACTAGCATTTTGCCGGCCATTAACTGGACCGTGGCGGGGAGCCGCGTCGTCGGGCTGGAAGAGTCCGATGTGCTCACCGATTTCTTCACTTTCAACCTGATGGATTACACCGACACGGCCACCTCGGGGCTGCTGCGCCTGACCCGCCGCTGGAGCGGCGGGCCGGCGCCGTTCTCCTATACCGTATCCGAGGTGGGAGCGGTCTTGTGGGGCAGCGGGAACCCCTACGGGGTGGTGGTGCGAAGATACCCCGGGGAGCCGGGCGATATTCTGGAGATCCCCCTGAACGCGGAGGCGCTGGCGGACATCAACGCCTCCCGCGGCGTGTTCTTCTCGATGGGCGGCAAGCTGGAGGCGGCCAGCGTCCACAGTCCCGAGCCTGGTACGCTGCTGGTGTTGGCCAGTGGGCTGCTGGTTGTAGCCCTTCTGGCCCGCCGGCGGCGCGCATAGGCTGGTGCGGGCGGCCCACACGGGTGCTCTGCAATCGGCCGGCACGGGTTCACGCCGCCACCTCAGGGCGACTGAATCACGGTTTGGGAGGGCATTGTGCCACAGCCACTGCTCGGACTTGTCTCAGCTATTCTCTTCTCTGTGGGCGCGTTGAGCGCCGCACCGCCGGGCAAGAGCGGTCATATCACCACTAGCGACGGGGTAAGGCTGCACTACCTGGAAGCGGGCAGCGGCCCGGCCATCCTGTTCGTGCCAGGCTGGACCATGCCGGCCGAGATATGGGAACCGCAGCTTCGGCATTTCGCTGCGCGCTACCGGGTGGTGGCCATGGACCCGCGCTCGCAAGGGGCCTCGGAGAAGCCCGCCGAAGGGCACTATCCCGAGCGGCGGGCACAGGACATCAACGAAGTGGTAGACCAGTTGAAGCTGGCCCCGGTGGTGCTGGTGGGGTGGTCGCTGGCCTTGT
>VFZS01000908.1 GCA_016871095.1 Acidobacteriota bacterium | reverse complement strand
GATCCCCATTGCGGCAGATCTCCGAGGGCCTCCGCCCGATCAGCCGCGCCTTGTGCTCGTAGATGGCGGGGACGAACGGAATGCGGTCCGCCTGCTCCAGCCGGTAGACCCGCTCGACCCGCTCGCGTTTGGTGAGGGACCGCACCAGCCCATCCTACCCCAGCCTCCGGCTTGGTAGATAATCGGAACATGCGGCGAACCGGCATCTGTGCTCTTTCCCGCCGCGCCTGGATGGCGGGCGCGGCTTCCTCCGCTCTGGCGGCCCAGCCGGCTCCGGATGTGATACGCCTGCCGCGCAAGGTGCGCGTCGCGCTGATCGGCCTGGAGGGCCACACCGGAGAGATCTTCTCTCACCTTCCGCGGCTGCCCGACGTCGAGCTGGTGGCCATCCAGGACGCCGACGAGAAGGCGCTCGAGCGGACCGCGCGCAATCCCCGCCTGAGCGCGGCCCGCCGCTACACCGACTACCGCCGGATGCTGGACCTCGAGAAGCTCGACCTGGTGGCGGTGTGCGGCAACAACGGCGCGCGGGCCGCCGCCATCCTGGCCGTGGCCGAGCGCAAGCTCCACGTGATCGCCGAAAAGCCGCTGGCCATCGAGCAGGAGGACCTCGAGCGGATCAAGAAGAGCGTGGCCGCCGCCGGCATCCGCTTGAGCATGCTGCTGCCGATGCGCTTCTCCCCGCCCTACCTGGCCGTGAAGCAGGTGGTCGATTCCGGCGAGATCGGCCCAGTGGCGCAAATCGCCGCGCAAAAGTCCTACAAGGCCGGAGCGCGCGCCGCCTGGTTCAAGAAGCGTTCCACCTACGGAGGCACCATGCCCTGGATCGGCAGCCACATGGTGGACCTGATGCGCTGGACCAGCGGGCGGGAATTCACCGAGGTGTTCTCCTACGAGACGCGCATCGGCTTCCCCGAGCTGGGCGAGATGGAGAACGTGACGGCCACCCTGTTCCGCCTCGACAACGGCGGCGCCGGCGCCCTGCGCATGGACTACTTCCGCCCGCAGACCGCTCCCACCCACGGCGACGACCGCCTGCGGCTGGCGGGGCTCAAGGGGATCGTCGAGTACCAGGCGGCCACCGGGGTCACCGTAATGAGCGATCAGGCCAAGCCCCGGGTGGTGAGCGAACTCCCGCCCCCCGGGTCAGTATTCCTCGACTTCCTGGGCTCCGTCTACCTGGAGAAATCCGCGGCCCTCTCGCTCCAGGACATCTACCGGGTTTGCGATATTGTGCTCGCGGCACGGCTATCCGCCGACCAGCACCGCGTGATCCGGCTGATCTGAGCCGGGTCGATCACTCATTTCGCGACGAAATAAGTCCTTCGCTTTCCACATCTGGCCGCCAGCCACGGCAGTGACCGCTCTGGTTCCCCTTAGGCTCAAGACGCGGAAGGGGTTTCAACCCCCCGCGCAGGTGAGCATGGACCCAGAGCCCATCATCATCATCATCGACCCCCCCGGGTACTGAAGCTACCGGCCGGGAACGGGCGATTGACACAACGACACAACACACACTCGTGCAGGCTGCCCATTAAGTGCAGCCATCCCATTGCCGGGCCAGATCCGTGGTAGCGCTCCTGCTGAGAGCGCTACCCGGAACGCCGGCGGCCTGCTGGTCGTTGTCGTATTCTCAAGAAAGCCGATTTCGAGGCACGGGATTCTGGTATTATTCCCCAGAGAGTACGTTTGACCGGCCATGGCCTCGCGGCAGGACGGGCTATGTTGTTTTCTGGGCGGGCACCAAAGCACCGGCGACCGCGAATCCTGTGGGGCGCGGCAGCGGCGCTGGCCGCGTGCCTGGGGATATTGTGGCTCCACCGCAGCGGGCTGGGGCCTTTTCCGAAGCCGGCAGCGCCAGCCAGCGTATCCGCAGATACTACCCTGCGCCAGCGCAACCGCGAGCTTCACCGGGAGGCGGCGGCGCTGCTCCGAACCGGCCAGTACTTGGCCGCCGCCGGGAAGTTTCG
>VFZS01000907.1 GCA_016871095.1 Acidobacteriota bacterium | reverse complement strand
CGGGCTCACGAACCCGCGTGCGCACTTCGTTTACTACGATGTGGCCACGCGCAGGGCCGTGGACAAGGGCCGCGTCAATAACTTTGAATCCATCTGCCGCACCCTGGGCATCGACGACGAGGGCAACGTCTATGGCAGCTTCGGCCGGGGCCAGATCTTCAAATACGATCCCCGCACCGACGCCCTCACCGAGCTGGCCGCACGGGTGCCCATCCGCGAGAAGGGCGTCTCGCTGGGCCGCGACTACCACAAGTCCGAAACCGCCTGGCGCACGGTGGTCTGGGACGGGGCCACCCGCAAGTTCTACGGCGTGGATGAAAGCGCCACGCTGTTGTTCTCATTCGATCCCCAGGCCGGCGAAGTCCGCGCGCTGGGGCAACTGGCCATTGCCGCGCTGGCGGAGAAGCGCGAGGTGCCCTACGCCACGCTCAGCCTGGCCCTCGGCCGCGACCGCAAGCTGTACTACGGCGCGGCCGGGCGCGAGTTCGACTACTCGGGCAGCGCCGGCGCGGCCGTCGGCCACCTGATCACCTACGATCTCAAGACCGGAAAGACGGAGGACCTCGGCGCCATGCTGCTGGCCGACGGCCGGCGTGTTCTGGGCACTAATGCCGCCGACACAGGCCCGGATGGGACCATCTACATGGTGGGCGCCATCGAGGTCCGTCCCGAAGCCGGAAAACCGCCGGAAGCCGCGGGCCGGGTCGGCGATGTATGGTACCGCCTGGCGCTGCTGATGTACCGGCCCCGGTGACTACGATGAGCACTCCACTTACCGCACTCCTGATCCTGCTGCTCGGCGCCGGCCTGGCTTCGGCCCAGCGCGGGCTCGAGCGCGACCGCTCGATTGTGAGCCAGGTGCGCATCGACCTGCGCGACCTGGGGTACCCGCCGCTGGACGTGATTCCACCGGACGAATCCGCCATTCGCGCGCTCACGACCGCGCCCAATGGCGCGCTCTACGGCGCAACCAGCGGCAAGCGCAGCCACCTGTTTGTGCTCTACCCGGCGCACGGCTACGTGCAGCCCCTCGGTCACCTCAAGGACGTCACCACGGTGCATCGCGCGCTGGTGGTGGCGGCGTCCGGAGATGTCTACATCGGCGGCAGCATCGGCGTGGATAACAACGGGGAAGGTTACGCGGGTTATGCGGGAGGCCACCTGCTCAAGTACACGCCGGGCCGCGACGAGGGCAAACCCATCCGCGTGGACCAGCCTTGCGCCGTCACCGACCTCGGCATTCCCGTGCCCGGCGAGGGCATCTACGCGCTGGCGATCAACCGTTTCTTCGGCTACATCTACGGCCTCAGCTACCCCAACGGCCAGTTCTTCCATTACGACATCAAGAGCGCCAAATTCGCCGTGCATGGGACGGTGGCCGAGCGGCGCATCCCCGGCGAGAAGTTCGAGAACGAGAAACTCATCGGGCGCGCCATCGTCCTCGACTCCCAGGGTCACGCCTACACTTCGGGCGAGAACGGTTCCCTGTGCCGCTTCAATGCGCAACAGATGCGCCTGGAGCGCCTCCCCATCACCGTGCCGACGGTCCGCGGCCGTGAGCCTTACAACCGGGTGGACGCCTGGGCCGAGCACGGTGGGCTTCTGTACGGCGGCTCCTCCGACGGCTACCTGTTCCGCCTGGATCCCCAGAAGCTCAGAGTCGAGAACCTGGGAAAACCGCTCAACCAGTACCGCATCCGCGGCCTGGTCTTCGGGCGGAACGGGAAGCTCTACGGCGTGGGCGGCGACGACGACGAGATGGCCCGCCTGTTCTCCTACGATCCGGCGAGCGGCGTCTATGAAATGCTTGGGATGATCGACGTCAACCGCCGTCCCTACTACTCCTGGCACGCCTACTTGATTGACGCGGTGGCGCTGGGCGCCGACGGCACCGTGTATCTGGGCCAGTGCGAACGCGGCTCGCGGCTGTACCTCTACCACCCCGAGTAGCGCGGCTGGCGCGCGAGTTATTCGCC
>VFZS01000906.1 GCA_016871095.1 Acidobacteriota bacterium | reverse complement strand
TGGCCCGCTCCGGAGCAGCCGTCCTGATGGTCAGCTCGGAGATGCCCGAGCTTCTGCAAGTGGCCGACCGCATCCTGGTGATGCGCCGCGGACGTATTACCGCGGAGCTGCCTCGCGGCACGACCCAGGAGGAGATCATGCGGCGCGCGACTCTGGAGACTTCCGGCGAGGAGAGGATCGCATGATTCAGCGGCTGGCCCTGCTCGGTCTGGTGGCGACGTTGTTCGTGGTCCTGGCGGCCACTTCGCCCTACTTCCTCACTGGAACCAACCTCTCCAGCGTGGTGCGCCAGACGGCCGTCATCAACACCATGGCGCTGGGAATGACGCTGGTGATCGTGGCCGGCGGCATCGACCTCTCGGTGGGCTCCATCCTGGCGTTCAGCGGGCTGATGGGCTGCATGGCCATGGAAGCCGGAGCGCCCATTCCGGCGGGCCTGGCTGTCGGTCTGGTGGCGGGCGCCTTCTGGGGCTGCGTCAACGGCCTGCTCAGTGTGTTGCTCAGGATCAACCCTTTCATCGTGACCCTGGGGACGCTGGGGATCGTGCGCGGGCTGACCTTGCAGGTCTCCAACGGGCTGCCCGTCCACCGTATACCCCAGGCATTCTCATTCCTGGGCGGGGGCAACCTGCTGGGCGTCCCGGTGGTGTTGTGGATCCTGGTGGCGTGCGCGCTGGCGACGCACGTGATCCTCGAGCACACGCGCCTGGGACGCTACTCCTTCGCCATCGGCAGCAACCCCGAGGCGGCTTTCTACACGGGCATTCCGGTGTCCTTTCACACCGCGGCGGTATACGCCATCAGCGGGCTGCTGTGCGGGCTGGCCGGAATGATCGAGGCGTCGCGGCTTATGACCGGGCAGCCCACCGCCGGACTGGGTTACGAGCTGCGGGTGATCGCCGCGGTGGTCATCGGCGGAGGCAGCCTGCGCGGAGGAGAGGGCAGCGTCATCGGCACCCTGCTGGGCGCCTTCTTCATGGGACTGCTGGCCAACGGCGCCGACCTGCACGGCATCTCGCCCTACTGGCAGGAGGTCATCATCGGCGGGGTTATTATCCTGGCCGTCAGCGTGGACGAGCTGCTGCGCAAATTCCGGCTGCGGTGAGCGGGGACAGACGGAACCGTCCACGGAGGGACGGTTTCGTCCGTCCCCTGTCCGCTACCAGTGGATCTTCACACCGAGCTGAAACTGGCGCGGGTCGAAGGCCGAGGTGAACGACAGCGGCAGCGTGTGCAGCACCCTGCTGCCCGCTTGCGCCGGCGCGCCGGGTCAAGCGGGCCCCGTTCCCCTGATGCCCTTCAGAGGGGGCCGATTCTGAGGCCCTTGAAGCGGTACTCGTAGAGCCACTCGTGCCGGCCGTCGCGCGTGAGGCCGGGCGCGGAGAAGGTCCGCACCTGCCCGGCGCGGGGGCTGACCCTGATGATCACCTCGGCGTTGTTGGCGGGAAGCGCAAGCACGGGGAGTACCCACGTTCCGAACTCCTGTATCAGACCTATGGTTGCCTCGCCGTCACTCGCCAGGGCGGCGCACTCCACCCCGCCTTCTTCGCCGTCCGGGATACGCTGGTTGAGCCACACGCGGACCACGGCGTCGGCCGTTCCGTTCGTCCATGTCACGCGGAAAGGCCGCGTGTAGGGGATCAGGGTTCCAGGTGGCAGGGGCGTTGTGATTTGGATCGGCGCGGGAATCGACAGCCCCGCCTGAAACGCGCCCACGTCAGCGCCGCCAGCGGCCGAGACACGGACATCCCGACCCTGGATGCTGCTTGCCGGGAGCGTCGCCGCGTAGACAATCTCGCCGGAGGTGGACGAGGGCGGCACGATAAGAGGGCCGCCGGGCAGGCCCTCCAGCGTGAGCGTTCCGGCGTGGAGCGTTCGCGGCGCCCCACTACTACAGCGGGGGCCGGGTGGGCGACGCGAATACGTGTACCAGGCCCGGGGGGAGGGGTCCGGCAGCGGGACCACCTGGTTCTCCGG
>VFZS01000905.1 GCA_016871095.1 Acidobacteriota bacterium | reverse complement strand
CGACCGCCAAACGCTCTCTCGCCGGACGTAGTGATGTATGCCCAGGTTCCTCGTTCGTGAAACGCCCCGGCGGGTCCGGTCAATGTGTGCCCGACCTGGACCGCGGCGAGCCCTTCCGAGAAACTATCTGCCCACTCGAATCGCGGCTCTATGACGAACTCGCCACTCTTGCTCGCGTACCCCCACTTGGTCTCGGTCGCGACCGCTGCGACGCCCTCAGCGAAACCAAAGCCCCTGCGCAGGGTGGGTTCGAGTCTTCTCATGCCCTCTAGGAGTCTGTCGGAGAACCCACTTGCGTCGGAACCGAATGGCAGTTTCGTCGTCTAACCAATATGGGCGCACAACGTTTCAGAGAATACGATCCTAATCAGGACTTCCTGTTTCCGCCGACACTGCGGGAATGGCTGCCGTCGGCGCACCTGGCCAACTTCGTCAGCGATGTGGTTGATACGCTGGATTTGTCCGAGATCATCAACGCCTACGACAACTCGCAGGGCGGACAGGCTCCGTTCCACCCGGTGCTGATGGTCAAGCTGATTCTCTACGCTTACTGCATCGGTGCTCCCAGTTCCCGTCGGATCGAGAAGAGCACCTACGAGGTGATTCCCTTTCGGGTGCTCAGTGCCAACCAGCATCCGGATCACGACACGATATCGGAGTTTCGTAGGCTTCATCTGGCCGCCCTGAGCCGGATCTTCCTGCAAGTGCTGCGGCTGTGTCAGAAGGCCGGGCTGGTGAAGTTAGGTCATGTCGCTTTGGATGGGACCAAGGTGAAGGCGAATGCTTCCAAGCACAAGGCGATGAGTTACGAACGGATGCAGAAGAAGACGGATGAACTGGAGGCGGAGATCGGGCGGTTGCTGGCCGAGGCCGAGGCGGTGGATGCGGCGGAAGACGTCCGGTATGGCAAGGGCAAACGGGGCGATGAGTTGCCGGAGGAACTGCGGTATCGGGAGCGGCGGCTGAAGAAGATCCAGGAAGCGAAGCAGGCCTTGGAGGCCGAGGCGCGGCAGGAGGCGTTGGCTGGGCAGCCGGCAGCGGACCAGGCGAAGGCTGGGAACGAGGTGGCAGTGAAGCCCAAGGCGCAACGTAACTTCACCGATCCCGATTCCCGGATCATGCGGGATGGAGCGAGCAAGGCGTTCGAGCAGGCCTACAACGGCCAGGTGGCGGTAGACGCAGCGTATCAGGTCATCGTGGCGGCCGGGGTGACCCAGCAGTGTAACGACAAGCAACAAGTGGAGCCGATGGTTGAGCGGATGCAGGCGAATCTGGGCGGATTGAGTCCGAGACAGATGTCATTGGACAACGGCTACTACAGCGATGAGAACGTGGAGTTCTTGCGGCGAGCGGGGATTGATGCCTACATTGCGACCGGGCGTCGGAAACATGGTGAGGCAGTGCTGCCGGCCCCGCGCGGTCGGATACCGAAAGGGCTGTCGGTCAAGGAGCGGATGGCGCGGAAGCTACGCACGGTGAAGGGGCGGTGCGCCTATGCGAAGCGCAAAGAGATCGCCGAGCCAGCAATCGGACAAGTCAAAGAGGTGCGTGGTTTCCGGCGTTTCCTACTGCGGGGTCTTGGGAAGGTGGACGCCGAGTGGTCAATAATCTGTCTGACGCACAACCTGCTCAAGCTATTCCGCTGGTCCTGGCAGCCGGCTTGCGCCCGGGCCGGCACGCCGGCGTTTGCATAGTAGGCATGGTCGGTTCTTCTCTTCGGCTTCGTGCAGGGCCGACTGGGACAGGGAACCGAACCGAAGGTCGAAGTTGAACACGAGTTGCCCGAGACGGATAATCGAATCGAGCACGAAGCTCCCGTCAACTGAGCACGGTTCTCCGACAGACTCCTAGGCACGGACGGCCGTCTTGGGGGGCCGCCTGAGGCCGCGGTTGAGATTGACTCGGCCGAGGACAGGCAGCCTGTCGCCGTGGCGTAGCTTCACTATCAGCCAGTCTTCCAGGACCGAACGCAGTTCCT
>VFZS01000904.1 GCA_016871095.1 Acidobacteriota bacterium | reverse complement strand
CTAGCTATTCACCCTCATCCTGCAACACCCGCAGATAGAGCGTCTCTCCTACGCGGAAGCCGGCTATATCATGCCACACCGCTTCGGGAATGACCACCCCACCAGGGACAGCCGGCAGGATACGGATCTCCTCTGTTGTTCCCAGTTCCAGGACGACTCCACCGCCTGGCTGCAGGCCATAACGCTGCCTAATTGGTAATGGAATCTGTAATCCTTCAGTCCCAATTACCTGACGAACACGTTCCATGTTCCTCACTCTCCACAGATGGTGATTGTTGACCTCTCGCCACTCCCTCGCGGCCTTCGTTTGTAGTATAACACAGCAGACCAGAGATGTCCAGACGAGATGGAGGATGGACAGGGCCCTGCCCGGAAGTCGCCCGGCCCTACAAGGGACCGGGCTGAGCCTACGAAGCCCCTGCGGGGCTCGGCCGGGCAGCCCGTAGGGCTTCGTTGTCTGAGCCCGGCGGCTTGAGCCCCGGGCGGTCTGAGCTTCAACTCCGAGCGGCCTGGCGACGGAAGCTGCGCCAACCGATCACCGCCCCCAGCCCCAGCAATGCTCCCCCCAGCAACGCTGCAGCCAGCAGCATCACCTTCCCGCTGGCCTCAGCCTTAGCCTCTATCGGCCCGTGCCGGGTTGTCGCTCCGCCCGTCTCCACGTCCTCCAGTTGGTAGTAGTAGGTGCGGCCAGCGACCACATTTGTGTCCGTGAAGGCGTAGGAGCCGCCCACCAGAGGGTCGGGAGAGGCGGGGATCAGGTGCTCGTTGAGGCGGGTGAAGGGGCCTTCTGGGCTGTCGCTGCGGTAGAGGTTAAAGCCAGCGGTGTCCAGCTCGCTGGCCGTGCTCCAATCGACAATGACGGTTGCTGCCGTGGGAGCCGTCCTGGCCCAGTAGGCGCATACCAGCGTGGCCAAGACCAGAAGTCCAATAATCAGCCCACTGAGGCGACGCATGGACATGGGAAAGGCACAAGGATGACTGCCGATGTAGGCGATAGCCAAGAGCGAGGCCAGCACTCAGACGCCAGGGCGGTCAAACAGGTGGTCAAACACTTCGCGTTATACGCCGTCGAGCCAGCTTCGCCAGAGTGGACAGGCCCTTGCGCAGCATATCCAGCCAGCGGTAGGGATAGCAGAGGGGCCACAGCCACCCTGGCCGTGGCTGGTAGCGCCAGCGCACGTAGGCCGGGCTGGGGAAGGCCGTGGCCAAAGCCAGGCGCAAGCGGGCCGGCCAGTCCAGGGACAACAGGAAATTCCAGTCATTGATGACGCTGTTCTGCAATGGATCCGCCCGGCGCTCCACCAGGTGCGCCGCCTGATGGTCATCCGTCTCCGCCAGGGCGTCAAGAAAACCCTGGGGCAGCGGTGTGCCCAAGCGCTCCTGCACACCCTGGAGGGCAGCGCGCAGAGCGGTTGCCCAGCGGAACTCGCGGGCGCGGCGCAGAAGCTCGTCCCAGTCCAGCCGGTCGGCCTGGCGGTGGATCAGGAGGTCAAGGTCGTAAAACCAGAGGAGCCGAGCCTGAGCGCCGCCATGCTGGAGCATGAGGTGGGCCGCCAGGTAGAGCAGGTGGGCCGTGGGCTTGAGGATCAAGGTCTGCATACGCGGGAGATCGGCCATCTCGGCCTGTTCCCAGAACCAGTCTATCCTGGGCCGATAGCTGCTGGCCCCACCGCCGATCAGACTCCAATGGAGACCCAACGGCAAGTGCATGCTCTCTCCGCCGTCGAACTCTAGCTCGTATGATAGCCGATGCGCCAAGCCAGGTCTGGTTTCGGGGCGTTGCGGAACATATCCCAACGCCCTGACAGCCGCTACTGCTTGGTCCAGCCGATCTTTCGGCACCAAGAGGTCAACGTCACCCATGGGACGCAGCGCTATGCTGGGGTAGATGGTCGCCGCCAGGGCAGCCCCCTTCAGAACGATGACGGGGAGACCTGCCTCCTCCCTCCCTGTCCCCCCGTCTCCCCATCCCCTAGTCTCTCCTT
>VFZS01000903.1 GCA_016871095.1 Acidobacteriota bacterium | reverse complement strand
ATACTCCGGCTCTGTCGAAATGGCTTCTGCATCAGCCCCGCTCTTCCTACCCACCCTCGCCTATCTCCCCTTCCTGCAATAGCTTCCTCCCCGCCCTTCCGTAACCTCCCTTCTGGGGGCTCCCCCGGGACTCCCCAGCCACCCCCGCGCCTGAGGCTGACCCCTGATAAGTCTCCCCTGGACTATGACTTGCACACCTTCCGTAACCTCCCCCTCCTCGCGCCCCTTGGGGCCCTTCACGCTACTCCGTTGATCCGGCTGCACTTACGCCTCAGATGATCACCGTCTTCTCTTTCTCGTACCGTTCCCCCTTCCCGACGATCCACACCTCCCCCTCGCACGCTCCGCACAGCCGGTACACCCGGCAGGAATCCTCGGCCTCCTCGATCACCGCCTTCAGCCGGCCCATCATCTCCTCCAGGCCCGCCCCGTCCAGCCCGCATTCGAACACGCTATATTGTACCCGCTCTCCGTAGTCCTTCAGCGTCTCGGCCGCCTTGCGCCGGCGCCCGTCATCCGCTATGTCGTAGGACACCACGTGCAACATCCCTATGCCTCCCGATACGGCCGGAACTCCTCGCCCGTGCGCAGCGCCCGCGCCAGCTTCGCCACGTCGGCCTCCAGCTCCGCCCGCAAGCCCTTCGGCGCCGCTGCCCGCGGTTCACTCATCCTCTCCTCGTAGGCCCGCAGGTACCGCTCCAGCGCCGCCGGCGCCAGCACCACCGGCCGCTGCCCCCCCTGCTCCAGCCGCCAGGCGAAGTCCGCCTCGCGCAGCACCCCCAGGTTTACCAGTCCCAGCGCCAGAGCGTCCGCCACCGCGGCGCGGTAAGGCTCCACCAGGTCCAGCGCCAGCGACGGCCTCCCATACTCGACCCCATGAAGGAACCCGATGTGCGGTTCCAGCCCCGCTCCCTCTGCCAGCCCCCACAACTCGTTCATCACCATGGTGTAGCCCAGGCTCAGCAGCGCGTTCAGCGGGTCCGTGGCCGGGTGCTTCCTGCGTCCCTCGAACGGCAGCCCGCTGCGGTTCATCCTCCCGAACACCCCGAAGTAAGCCGCCGACGCGGCCCCTTCGCGGCCCATCAGCTCATCCAGCGTTCCGCAGTCGCCGACGCCCTCGGCTGCGCGCCGCAACCGTTCCTCGGCTTCCGCCAATTCCGAATCCGGGTAGTTGGAACGGTAAGCCGCTATCACCGCCGCGCTGTTGAGCATCTTCGCCTCGACCATCCCCCGCGCCAGTTCCAGCCGGCGTCCCGCATCCGTCGCCGCCCGGTACTGGGCCAGCCGCAGTTCCACGTTCTTCGACTCCACCGGCACCAGGTGCCCTTTCAGGCGCCCATGCCGCGTGAAAAAGGCCACCGGCACGCCCCGCTCCAGCGCTTCCGACAGGGCCTGGGTGGTCACCTGCACGCCCCCAAACACCGCGATCGCCTCCGTCTCCCGCAGCCGGATCTCACCCAACTGCGTCTCGTCTTTCTCCACCACCACGCGCGCCCCCCGCTTGCGGATCACCGCCCCCTGTTCCTTCACGTAGACCATCCCCATGGCTTACACCCTCACCTGCCGGAGCCGCCTCCGGTCCTTTTCCCCCAGAAACGCCGCCGGGATCGGCGGCGCCGCCGACAGCACCCGGAGCCGCTTCCGCTTCCCCCTCCACGGCTGGAGCAGCAAGTCCTTCAGGAAGATGACCCCCAGGAACCGGAAACCCTCCGAGAACCGCACTATCTGGCTCTTGCCCTCATGCAGCCGCAGGCGCAGTTCCCCCAACACCTGCCCGCTCAGTTCCCGCGCTCGCTCGGCCACCTTGCGGCTCTTGGCCAGCACCACGAAGTCATCGGCGTACCGCACCATCTTCAAACCCGCCCCGAGCAGCCGCTCGTCCAGCTCATCCAGGCACAGGTTGGCCAGCATGGGCGAAACCACCGAGCCTTGCGGAATCCCCCGCTCCGGCCGCAGCAACTGGAGCCCGTCCCAAACCGGGCGCTCC
>VFZS01000902.1 GCA_016871095.1 Acidobacteriota bacterium | reverse complement strand
GTCCCACCCTCATACGCGGAGTGTCCCAAGTGCGCGGCGCAAGCGGCTGCCCCGGCCGCAGTGGAGGAACCCGCCACGGTTGCTCCCGTGCCGCCGCCGGCGCCTCCGGTCAAGCGCCCCGCCCTGCCCGCCTGGCTGCTGGCCGTGCTGTTTGCGGTGGCCTTCGTAGTCATCCTGGGCGGCGGCTACCTCGTCTACCAGAAGGTGACAGCACAGCCGCAGCAACCCACCCAGGCGCCGGCCCTCGATCCGCCCTCCCTGCCCTCCCCCGAGGCGGTCAAGGATCACCCCATGATCCGCCACGTCGAGATCACCGGCCTTCGCCTCACCGAGGACGCCAAGCAGAAAGCCTTCATCCAGTTCGTGGTGGTTAACCACTCCGCCGCCGAGATCGGCGACTTGAGCGCCAATGTCACTCTATTGGCCATCAGCGCCAAGGGCGAGCGCCAGCCGGTGGGCACCTTCTCGTTCAAAATCCCCCTGCTGGGGCCGTATGAGTCCAAGGACTTGAAGGCCACCGTGGACACCAAGCTGCGCGTCTACGAGCTGCCGGACTGGCAGTTTCTGCGATCCGAGTTCCAGATCACCTCGCCGTAGGGAGGTCCGTCTCCATGGCCGCCGCCCGCACCGCAGTGAAGAAACCCAAGACCGCCGCCCAGCGCAAGGCGCGCATTGAGCGGCTGCTGGCGGTTCTGGACCAAACCTACCCAGGCGCCACCACCGAACTGGTGCACCGCAACGCCTGGGAGCTGCTGGTGGCCGCCATCCTCTCGGCGCAGTGTACCGACAAGCTGGTCAATGCGCTCACTCCGGGGCTATTCGCCAAGTATCCCACCATCACTGATTTCGCCCACGTTCATCAGGCCGAGCTGGCTCAGGATATCCGCCAGACGGGCTTCTTCAACAACAAGGCCAGGTCCGTCGTCGGCGCGGCCAGGAAGATCCTGGCGGACTTCGGCGGCCAGGTGCCGCGCAGCATGGAAGCGATGCTCACCATTCCCGGCGCGGCGCGCAAGACCGCCAACGTGGTGCTGGGCACCGCCTACGGAGTCGCCAGCGGCGTGGTGGTGGATACTCACGTCCAGCGCCTGGCCCGCCGCCTGGACCTCAGCAAGCAGTCCGACCCGGTCAAAATCGAGCGCGATTTGATGAAAACCATTCCGCAAAACCGCTGGATCGTTTTCTCCCACCAGTTGATCCTGCACGGGCGGCGCGTGTGCGCAGCCCGCAAGCCACGCTGCTCCGGCTGCCCCCTCGAGCAGCTCTGCTACTCGAAAGACAAGACCGTATGATCGCCCAAGGGGCCCCTGTCGGTCCAATCGAGCGCCGCCCCCCGGCAAGAAGGTGCGCCAGAGCTGTACTAACATTGAAGTCACGGGGTAGCCGTGGAAGACGATGACGATCGAGGGCCCGCAATGACCACTCCAACCCCACCCTATCCCAAACTTAACCATGCCGCGCGGAAGCTTGCCACGGTGGCACGCCGACTTGCCACCCAGCATCGGAGTAAGCTGGAAGAACTGAAGGCAGGCCGGCAGGATTGGGAGGCAGAGGACTTCGTTTGGGAAGCGTTACTGGGCGCCTTTTCAACGATGGGCAATGCCCTCGGTGTGGAATTGGTGGAGAATCCGCAATTACATGAGGGCGTCCGATACGAGGCTCTGAAGAAGCGGACGACCGCAGCACGGAGGCAGATCATCGACGCCGCCCTCAGAAACGCCGGAGTGAGGTGGCCTTCTCGGAAGACGGAGTGGCTTCTGGCCAACTTCGAGAGGATCCGAGCTGACGGCGGTCCCCTGGCTGTCAAGGAGGAGCTTGAAGCCTGTGCGGGAAGAGATGCCAAGATCAGGTTCCTTAAGACGTTCCGCGGCATCGGTGAGAAGTACGCCCGCAACATCATGATGGACGTGTATGATCCCGACTTCCGTGACTCGATCGCGATCGACGCGCGGATCACGAACGTCGCCGAGAAGCTGGGCGTCCTCACCT
>VFZS01000901.1 GCA_016871095.1 Acidobacteriota bacterium | reverse complement strand
TGTAGCCGGCCATGGCGTGGGGGTGTCCCAGGCGTAGTTGAAAGTTGAGGGGTGGAATACGGCGGCTCTCTTTGGCATGATCTGCTAAGATCGTGCCCAGCCATTCCCACAAAGGAGAGCCGCCGTGAAACGAGTGTACCAGATTGCGGAGCGGAAAGACAATCGGGCGTTGACGGAGTACCTGGCCCAGGAGGGCCAGATGTTGCTGCCGATGGTGGAGCTGATCGCGCAGGCCCAACTGGCGGTGGATGAGTTCATTGACGTGCTGGGGCGGGCAGCGCTGGAGGCGGTGCTGGAGCTGTCGGCGGCGCAGGTGGCCGGGCCTCGCCATCAGGGTCAGGCCGGCGGGGCGGTGCGTCGCCACGGCAGCCAGTCGGGCGCCGTCAGCCTTTCCACTCAAAAGGTCCGTGTCCGTAAGCCCCGGCTGCGCACGAAGGCCGGGGGCGTGGGGGCCGAAGTGCCGATCCCGGCCTACGAGGCGATGCAGGCCGAGGGGCCGCTGCGCGACAAGCTCGGCGAGATCCTGCTCAGCGGCGTGAGCACTCGGAAGTACGAGCGGGTCGTGCCGGAGATGGCGACGAGCTGCGGGATCAGCAAGTCCAGCGTCAGCCGCCAGTTCAAGGCCGCCAGCGCCGCGAAACTGCAGGCCCTGTGTGAACGGCGCTTCGAAGAGTTGGACCTGCTGGTGATCTACATCGATGGGGTGCGTTTCGGGCCTCACCACGTCCTGGGGGCCGTTGGGGTGGATTCTGACGGGCGCAAGCACGTGCTGGGGTTGCGCGAGGGGGCGACCGAGAACGCCGTGGTGGTGAGGGACCTGCTGAGCGATCTGGTGGCCCGCGGCGTGGACCCGGCGCGGCGGCGGCTGTTCGTGGTGGACGGCTCTAAGGCCCTGCGGACGGCAATTGACGCGGTCTTCGGCCCGCAGCACCCGGTGCAGCGCTGCCGTAACCACAAGGTTGAGAACGTGATGGGCTATCTGCCCGAGCCGCTCAAGGACCAGGTCAAGACGGTGATGAAGGCGGCCTATCGCCTGCCGGCCGAGGAGGGGATGGCCCGTCTCAAGCAGCAGGCTCGGTGGTTGGAGAAGGAGCATCCAGATGCTGCGCAAAGCTTGTTGGAGGGGCTGGAGGAGACGTTCACGATCAACCGGCTGGGACTGCCGCCGAAGCTGCGGCGGTGCCTGGCGACGACCAACCTGATCGAGAGCCCACATTCGGGGGTGCGGCTGCGGACGCGGCGGGTGACGCACTGGCAAGGCGGGGCCATGGTGCTGCGCTGGGCGGCCGGGGCGTTCCTGGCGACGGAGGCCAACTTCCGGCGGATTGACGGCTACCGCGACCTGTGGATGCTGAAGGCGGCGCTGGATGAAGCGATGTCGGAGGGGAAGGAGGTGAGGGTCGCCTAGACGTCGAACAGAGAGCCGCCCGTACTTTCAACTGAATATGGGACATAATCCTCTCCGGTTTTCCTTTGTTACTGAGGATGAATAGTTCGGGCTAGATGTAGACGAAGGCGCTTCCCGGGGAGATCAGTGCGGCCTCGGCGGCTGCCTCCCCCGCCTGAGACATCAAGGCATTGACCTCCACCGGGCCGCTGCGCTCCCAGCCGCTCACCCCGAGGCTGAACGACAGGAAGCCGTCTATGGCCGCATCGGCCTTGAGCGAGTCGGCGATCCGGCCGGCGGCGATCAGGGCCGGGCGCGGGCCGGTGCCGTGAAAGAAGACTGCGTAGGTGCGCTTTCCGACCCGCCCGACGACGTCGGAGCGGCGGACGCTGGCCACAATGTGCTCGGCGACGCGCCGGTGCAGGCTCGGGGCGATCTCGCCCAGCACGCCCAGCGGCTTCAGTTCCAGTACGGCCAGAGACAGCTCGGACTCGTACCGCCGCGCCCGGTCCACCTCGCGCTCGATGGCGTCAATGAAGTAGGACCAGCTATACATCCCGCTCTCCACATCAATCATCCCGTGGGTCGTGTCGGAGTCGGCCAGGTTCA
>VFZS01000900.1 GCA_016871095.1 Acidobacteriota bacterium | reverse complement strand
TCATGTCACGGTAGACGCAGACCGATGAGGAGAAGAAATAGCGGGGCACGCCGATTTCGGCGGCGGCGTGGGTCATGTGGAGGTTGATGAGCGCGTTGTGGCGCATGATTTCGCACTCGGCGGAGTGGATGAACCCCATGCCGCCCATGTCGGCGGCGAGTTGGTAGACTTCGTCGAAGGTGGAGGGGCCGAGTGCAAGAGCCGCTTCGCAGTTGTGCTGTTCGCGGAGGTCCAGGAGCAGGAATTCGTCGGCGGAGGTAGGGGCGAACTCATGCTCCTTGATATCGACTCCGCGGACCCAGTAGCCTTCGGCCTTGAGCCGTTTGACGAGGTGGCCGCCGATGAAACCGCCTGCACCGCAGACCAAAGCTGTTTTCAAGGGAGCTCCTGTAGGAAGAGTTCACCGCAGAGGCGCAGAGGGCGCAGAGAAGAACGGAGTGGGGACAGAGAGGCTGAAGGCTGTCGCATCTTCAAGAGAGTCGCCCATGACCGTCCCGGTCACAACGAGTGATGAAAATGGGCGCAAGTGGGAGTATTGTGAAGAGGAACTGCGTCCGGAACCAGGTCGTTCGTATCAGTGGCGCTGACAAGCCCGCAAGAGAGTCTGACCGGGGAGCCTGGAGGCACAACGAATTGTCGCCGCTGTCGCTGACAGCGAGCACGCGAGGGAGAATCTCAAAGCAGAAGGCTTCCTCCGGACGCATTCCAGGAGGGAGAGCCATGCAAGTTGTTTACGCTCGTTGCGCCGGACTGGATGTGCACAAGAAGACGGTGAGTGCCTGCGTGAGTGTGTGCGAAGCGGATGGCGGCAAGCGGCAGCAGCTGCGTACATTCGGAACGTTCACCCGGGATTTGCTGGCGCTGGCGGACTGGTTGAAACAGAACGCGGTGACGCACGTGGCCATGGAAGCGACCGGCATCTATTGGCGGCCGGTCTGGGCGGTGCTGGAGAGCCAGTTTGAGCAGATGCTGGTGAATCCGCAACACATCAAGGCGGTGCCGGGGCGCAAGACCGACGCCAAGGACTGTGAGTGGATCGCCGACCTGCTGCAGCATGGCTTGCTCCGAGGAAGCTTTGTGCCCCCGACGCCGATCCAGGATCTGCGCGACCTGACGCGCTACCGGGCGGAGCTGCGACAAAGCCAGAACCGGGTGGCCAACCGCATCCAGAAGTTCCTGGAGCAGGCCAATCTGAAGCTCAGTTCGGTGGCTTCGGATGCGCTGGGGGTGTCCGGACGCCGGATGCTGGAAGCGATCATCGCCGGGGAAGCGGATCCGGAACAACTGGCGCAACTGGCGCGAGGGAGGTTGAAGAGCAAGGTCGCAGAACTGGAGCTAGCTTTGGAGGGACGGGTGCGGGATCACCACCGGTTTCTGCTGGCCGAGTACCTGGACGAATGGGAGGCGCTGGGTGAGCGCATCAAGCGCATCGAGGTGGAGATCCACCAGCAGATCGGCCCTTTTGAAGAGGCCGTTGCCCTGTGGAAAACAGTCCCCGGCGTGGATCGGGTGACGGCCTGCAACCTGGTGGCTGAGGTTGGGGTAAACATGAGTCAGTTCTCCAGCGCACAGCATTTGGCCTCGTGGGCGGCGGTGTGTCCGGGCAACCACGAGAGCGCTGGAAAGCGCAAATCGGGCAGGACTCGGGACGGGAACAGGTGGCTGCGGCGCTCGCTGTGCCAGGCCGCGTGGGCGGTGACGCGAAAAAAGGACTGCTACCTCTCGGCCCAGTTCAAACGGCTGGCCTCCCGCCGAGGCGTCAAACGCGCCGTGATGGCCGTGGCCCATACCATGCTCATCGTCGGCTACCACATGCTCAAGACCGGCCAAGGCTACCGCGAACTGGGCGGGGACTACCTGGAGCAGACCAACAAGCACCAGCTCCAGCGCTACTACGTGAAACGATTACAAAGACTGGGGCTCAGGGTAACGGTTGAACCCGTCCCTGAAGCAGCCTGAGCGGCATTTTCGAGGGAGAGGCGCAGAGGAGGGGGAGCA
>VFZS01000899.1 GCA_016871095.1 Acidobacteriota bacterium | reverse complement strand
TGTGGCCGATCCAGTTGTCGCAGTAGGCCTCCTCGGGCAAGGGAGTGGGGAAGGTGTCGGAGTAGCCCTTGCGCCGGGCGAAATCCTGGACGTGCATGCCTGCCAGGCCGCGCCGGTGGAGGTAGGCCATGTAGGGGTCCTTGGGGGTGAGGGCGCCGCTTCGGATGGCGTCGTGCTTGCCGGCATTATCGATGCCGTCGGAGAAGCCCCACTCCCGGATGAGGCGGCGGCCGTCGCGGCCCCAGTCCTGGGTCTTCTTGTGGAGGTCGAACTTGCCGCAGGCGGTCACGTGATAGCCGCTGTCGCGCAGCAGGGTGTAATGGGTGGTCTGGTCGAGCGGGTAGTCGTGGGCGTTGGAGGGGACGCGGCAGCGCTCGTACTCGTGGCCCGCGGCCAGGCAGGCGCGCGCGGGGGCGCACAGCGGCGAGGGCGCCACGGCGCGTGTGAAGCGCGTGCCGCGGCGGGCGAGCGCATCCAGATTGGGGGTGCGCACGGGCAGGCTGGAGTTCGCTCCCATCCAGTCGAAGCGGTGCTGGTCGGGGAACAGCAGCAGGATGTTGGGGCGGCGGCCCGGGGCGGCCAGCGCCGCCGCGGCGCTCAGGAACTCTCTTCGGGTGGTGGTCATGGCTTGGTGCGCGGCAGGGCCGCCGGGCGTCCTTCCAGGTTAACGCGGGCCCGGGTCGCGGCGTATGCCTGGCGTACATCCTCGGGGAATCCCGCCAGCAGCCGCTCGATGCGGCCCTGGATCTCGGCGACCACCTTGGGGTTCTCGGGCGCCACGTCGTAGCTCTCGTCGGGGTCGCTGAGCAGGTCGTAAAGCTCGGGATTGCGAAGCGGGAGGTTGACGCGGCCGCCGGCGGGCGCGGGGTTGTAAGCGTCCGTGTTGTAGCGGGCGATGTGGAGCTTCCACTGCTTCCAGCGGGCGCATTGCACGTTGACGTTGTCGAAGTACAACAGCGCCTCGCGCTCCAGCTCGGGCTTCTGTGCGGCGAGCAGCGGCCAGATGTCAATGCCGTCGAGCGGGTTCTTCGGCAACGGCGCGTCGCACAGGCGGGCCACCGTGGGGACGAGATCCATCATGGAGCCGATGCCGGAGCATACGCGGCCCTTGGGGATGCGGCCGGGCAGGCGGGCCAGAAAAGGCACGCGCACGCCGCCTTCCCAGGTCATGCCTTTGCGGCCGCGCAAGCGGCCCGGGCTGCCCTGGAACCAGGGGCCGTTGTCGGAGGAGAACAGCACCAGGGTGTTCTGGTCAAGACCGTGTTTCCTGAGTGCGGCGAAGACCTCGCCCACGCTCCAGTCGATCTCCTCGATGACGTCGCCCAGCAGTCCCTGGCGGGACTTGCCGCGGAAGCGGGGCGAAGCCCCCAGCGGGATGTGGGGGAAAGTGTGGGGGAAGTAGAGGAAGAAGGGCGAGTCCTTGGACTGCTGGATGAAGCGCACGGCGTTCTGGGTGTAGCGCGGCGTGAGGGTGTCCATGCTGGCCCGCTGCTCGACGACCTCGGTGTTGTGCAGGAGCACGGGCGGGTCCATGTCGTTGGAGTAGGGGATGCCGAAGTACTGGTCGAAGCCGCGGCTAGTGGGGAGGTATTGCGGCAGGTGGCCGAGATGCCACTTGCCAACGCACATGGTCTGGTAGTTGCGCGCCTTGAGCACCTGGGCCAGGGTGGTCTCGGAATCGGGCAGGCCGGTGGTGTCCTTGGGGAAGAGCACGCGGGGCACGCCGACGCGGGTGGGGTAGCGGCCGGTCATCAACGAGGCGCGCGAAGGCGAGCACACCGGGTTGGCCGAGTAGAAATGCGTGAAGCGCATGCCCTCGGCGGCCATGCGGTCCAGATTGGGCGTGCGGATTGTGGAGCCGTAGCAGCCCAGGTCGCCGTAGCCCAGGTCGTCGCAGAAAATGATGACGACGTTAAGGGGGCGCGCGGCCGCGGCGGCGGGCGCGGCGAGGGCGGCGCCGGCGGCGGCCAGAAAGTCGCGGCGGCGGAGCGGGGGATGTG
>VFZS01000898.1 GCA_016871095.1 Acidobacteriota bacterium | reverse complement strand
GCTCAGGCGGTCCAGGGCCCCGATCAGGGCCACGCTTACGGCGGCCGAGGTTCCGGTCGAGCACCCGCTGGGCGCCTCGCTGAAGATCGAGATCTCGATCGCCAGCTCGCGCGGGACGCCCACGTAGTCGATGGCCGCCTCCAGCAGCGGGTGCTTGTCGTAGACCCCGTTGGGCTCGGCGATGGCGTAGCGCTCGCCGTAGTTCTCGGCGTTGATGGTGATGCGGGCGCGCTCGTCCCGGTACTCGTGGACGCGCATCTGCACTTCGGCGTAAGGGTAGACGGCGATGTTGAACACCTTGCCATAGCGCGCGAACCAGGTGTCGGTCCAGCCGCCGTTATCGCAGACACGAATGGGGGCGACGCTGTTGACGGTGCGCAACAGCCGGGGCTCGTCACGCATGGACGGCCTCAGGTGAACTTGTACTGCCCGGGCATTGGCAACGGTGGCATCTCCATCTTCTGGCTGTAGCCGAACGCCTTGGGCTGGAGGTCCTGCTGCGACTTCATGATCATGTCCCAGGTGATTTCCAGGCCGGAGTAGGCGGACTCGCGCGCCATGATGCAGGTCATGGTGCTTTCGGCCACCGCCATGCCCTGGTTGATGTAAGGCCCCTGGCCCAGGATGCTCTTGACCATGTTGATGTGCTCCTGGACCTGGGAGTTGATGCCCTTGGTCCCCAGATCGGTGCCCGTGCTGCGGCCCTTGCTGCCCACGATCAGGTCGTCCACCCGGCGGTACAGCTTGTTCCCCGCGGGATCAGCGGGAGGGTACTGCCGGCAGACGCTCGAAAGATGCACCCCGTTGGGGTAGACGAAGTCCGAGGCCAGGTGGTCGTAGATGTTGCCGTACAACTCTTCACGCGGGCGCCAGGCCACTCCACCGGAGGCTACCACCCGGACGGGATGCGTGCCCATCACCCAATTCATGAAGTCGATGTTGTGGTAGTGCTGCTCCACGATCTGGTCCCCGCAGATCCACAGGAAGCTGTACCAGTTGCGGTGCTGCCACTCCATGTCGCCCCACTTCGCTTCGCGCGCCTTGGCGTGCATCACCGGGCCGCTGAGATAGGTCGAGTAGAGCGCCAGGATGTCGCCGATGGCGCCGTTCTGAATCTTCTCGACCGTCTCGATGTACTCGGTGGCGGAGCGCCGCTGGGAACCGCTCATCACCGTGAGCTTCTTCTCCCGGGCCTTCTGGCAGGCGGCCATGAAGCGCCGCACGCCCACCGGGTCGGTGGCGATGGGCTTCTCACAGAAGACGTGCTTGCCGGCGTTGATGGCGGCCTCGAAGTGCTCGGGGCGGTAGCCCGGCGGCGTGCACAGCATCACGATGTCGATGTCGCTGGCCACCAGTTTCTTGTAGGCCTCAAAGCCCACGAAGCGGTGCTCCGGACCGACGTTGACGCGGTCGGCAAACTTGCGCTGCTTCAGCCGCGCCAGGTTGCGCTCGAGGTGATCCTCGAAGACGTCAGCCATGGCCACGACTTCGACGTTATCGTTGCCGGTGAGCAGATTGTCCACCGCGCCGGTGCCGCGTCCGCCCACGCCGATCAACCCGGCTTTCAGTTTGGCCGGCGCCGCGCCGCGCACCAGCTCCGGCCGGACGATGGTGAAAGTGGCGGCGCCCGCCGTGGATCCCGTCAGAAACGAGCGGCGGGACAGTGCTTTCTCTAGCATTTGCACCTCCTCATTTCCCTTCAGTTGCTTGTAGCTTGTGGCTCGTAGCCTGTGGTCCGGGCCGTTGCCCCCGCTACTACAGGCCACCAGCCACAGGCCTCTTAGATGAACTTGTAGTGCCCGGGCACCGGCAGGGGGCCGGCTTCCATCCGGGCGGTGTAGTCATAGTTCGCGGGAGAGAGATCCTGTTTGGAATTCATGATCATCTCCCAGGTGATCTCCAGGCCCGAGTAGGCTGACTCGCGCCCCATGATGCAGGTCATGGTGGTCTCGGCCACCGCCATGGCTTCGTTGATGTAGGGCCCCGTGCCCAGGATGCTG
>VFZS01000897.1 GCA_016871095.1 Acidobacteriota bacterium | reverse complement strand
GGCGCGCTTCCTGCCAGCGCACAAGCAGGAGATCCACCATCTGCCGGTACAGCTCTACCCGGTCGTCGGGTAGCCGGCCCCAGGAATAATGCAAGGAGGCCATCATGGTCAACTGCAGGGGATTTTCGGCCAGGGGTGCCAGATCGGGCCGTCGCGTGGCTGCCTGCAGGCGGCCGGTGAGGTCCTGGGCCTCGCTCTCGCTTTTCCAGCCCAGGCGACGCACCTCTTCGTACCAGCAGGCGATGAACCTGTCAATCTGCTCTGCGTCGAAGGGAGCCAGGGTATAGGCGGTGAAGCCGGGTAATTGCCGTTGGGGGTCCTGGTAGGCATAGGTGCGACAGGTGACCAGGTAGCGATTGGCAGGGTGATTGTAAGTGGCGGCAAACGCGGCCACGGCATGGCGCACGCATTCCCGCTTTTGCGGATCGGCCACCTCGTCCAGGCCGTCCAGAATCACCAGGACATGGCCGTTCAGCAACTCCTGCCGCAGGTAGCGGGCAAAGTCGCCCAGGTTCTGGGTGGTGAGTGTCTCGGCGATGAAGTTCCACAGCCCGCCGGCTGTGCCATCACACCACTGGCTCTTCTCCAGGTGCCGCAGGGCGACTTGCAGGGGTAGCACTGGGCCGTGAGGCCAGGCTGGCAGTTGGCCCAGCCAGTTTTGGCCGGGTATCTCGGATGGCTGCCCGGCCTGTTCCAGCCGCGCCCCGGCCAGGCAGAGGGCCAGGTAGTTGGCGAAGGTGGACTTGCCGCTGCCGGGGTCGCCCAGCAGCACCATCTGCCGGTCACGGCCAACGGCCTCCAGGGCAGTAAGGGGCCGTGCCTCGCGGCCTGGTTCCAGCAGGCGTTCGGGCTGGCGGCGTTTCTCGCGGCCTCGGTCTTTGCCCTCTTCCACCTCCACCATCGTGCGTGTATTGAGGGCCACGTAGACAGCCAGGAGGTCCATGGTCTGCTGGCGGGTGCGCTCCACGGCGCGCGGGTCGATAATGGCCAGGGGCAGGGCATTGGCGAGCACTTGCAACCGGCGCAGGTAGGTCGCCTGCAGCAAAGACCAGTCGGGGCCGGGCGATTCTGCAGCGGCTTGTTGTATGACGACGTCGGCCTGGATCAACTGACTGTGCTCCCCTGTCATCACCGGACCCTGAATCGTCTTGGCTACCACGCCCCCCTTGCCGGCGGCCATGGCTCCGGCCCCCTGGGCTATGGCGCCATTGCCAATCAGCGTCGCCTCCATAGTAGGCGCCGCGCGGACCGAGGAGGCGTACTTGGGGATGAACAACTCCAGGTGGCCGCGCACCTGCTCCTCGAAGTCAGCCGGGTCTTTGTAAGTCCAGACCAGCAGCCCCTTCTTCTCCTGCAATTCCTTCTGGAAGGCCAGAACCTTGCCCTTCTGCGCCAATTCCTGGGCAGAAGTAAAAGTGTAAGGCTGCTGGCTGAAATAGACCCAGATCTCCAGACTGCTGGGGTCTTTCTGCCAACGGGCGTAAGCCTGGTCGAACTCCTCCCTGGTGCCGGATTCGGCGCGCTTGGTCGGCGTGCCAAAGCGGTTCCAGAGGATGCCGATGAACAGGTCATAGGTGCCAATCTGGGGATTGACAACGGCCTGAGCATCGGCGCCAGCGCCGGGGCGCACGTGCGTCTCCCAGCGCACCAGTTCCAGGTCCAACCCGTGGGCCGCCGCAACGTGGATGCGCAGGGCGTCTACCACCTTGGCTAGACGTTCTCGCTCCTCGGCGACATCGCCAGGCGAGGCGACAAATAGGCGCAGACGCTTGACAGTTTCCGGCATCTCTATCTCCTGTTCCGCTTTGCGCGTAGCCTTGTCTCGATTCCTTGTTCAGCCCTGTATCTCTCGCGGCGCGCGACCGACCAGAGGGGGCAAAGCCCCCTCTGGACTCCCCCAGAGACCAGAGATTCAGAGCCCCAGAGACCAGAGGGGCCAGAGGCCAGAGTCACAACGGGGACACCACCAGACGAAAACCGTGGTCCCAGTTGAGGAGGTCA
>VFZS01000896.1 GCA_016871095.1 Acidobacteriota bacterium | reverse complement strand
ATCCTGCGCCAGGATCCCAAGATGGCCGCGCCGCAGAAGGTCGGACTGTTCAATCCGGACACCTGGGCGGCCTACCTGCTCGGCACGGATCTGTTCGTCAAGCGGATGAAGGCCGACCCTTCGCGCACCTACCCCGATTTCGGCTGCTCGTTTGAGACCTTCACCAACGCCGATTTCCTGGAGATGGAGACGCTGGGGCCGATGACCAAGCTCGAGCCGGGCGGCTCGGTCGAGCACCTCGAGCGGTGGACGCTGCGCAAGAACGTCCGCATCACCGCCTGGACCGACGCGGAGCTGGACAAGGTGCTCCTGCCCGTGCTGGGGAAGTGAAGACCGCTGGGTGACGGGGTCGCAAGAGGCTGGTTTTGAAAACCGGCCCCCTGGAGTTTCTACGTTCTGAGACGGCTACGGTGGGGCAGACGATCGTGTTTCGTCGTCTGCCCTCAGCCTGGCGCTTGACCACGGCCACTGCTCTTCGGCTTCCACCAGCCTGGCTCTTACGGGGTTGCCCTCCACATAACGGATTAGTTGCTGAAGTTCTTGCCCAGAGCGAACCCAGTGGTCGAACGATTCGTCTTGCCAGAAGGGCTTTCCGGTGCGCCCGAGAATCCGGTTCGCCACACGGCTGGTTCGACCCTTCAACCATCGCAGGATGTCCGGCAGGGCGATCCGCGGTTCCAGGATCACATGGACGTGGTTGGGCATAATGACCCAAGCCACCAGCCCATAGAGTTGGCGGGCGGTTTCGCCGTAGCGGAGGGCTTGGCTCACCACGCCGGCGATGCGTGGATCTTGCAGCCAAACCGGGCCGGAGTCCGGCCGGTCGAGTCTTTGGTCCCGCTGAAGAAACCCGGCGGGGTCTGTCTGATCGGCCCTGCGAACGTCCCGACGGGCTGGAGGGAGAGAACCAGCCAGCCGCCAAGTCACGAAGACGGCGGCTGGATCGGGAATCCAGTGGGGAAGCCGCCTGCGGTAGAAGAGCATAGCTGAGTTGCCGAAACAGGGCAGACCACAAAAGACGATGGTCTGCCCCACCCTGTCAGTGGACAGCCGCGGGGACTTCTCTCAAGAATGTAGAAACTCCAGAGGCCGGTTTGAAAACCGGCCGCAAACCTGGAGGTTCGCCCCACCAGTCTGGTTGCAGCCATCCCAAGTTAGCGAGCGGTCTTGGGCGGTTCCAGCTTGACCGTGGCCAGGTAGATGCCCGTCTTGCCCTCGTGGGAGGAGTAGTAGCTCACCCACAGCAGGCCGTCGTGGAAGACCAGGCCGGGGTAGCTGGAATCGCCGCCGGAGGGCAGCGTCAGGAACTCGGTGAGCGTTCCGGCCTCCGGATCCAGCCAGCACAGCGCGGTGCGCACCTTGCCGTCGTACAAGCGCACGCCCGCGACGAACCGCCCGTCCGGCACACGGATCAGGCTCGGCCCGCCGATGCGCACGCCCAGGTCCTTCCACTGCCAGGCCCGGTAGGGCGCCCGGGCGGTCCCCAATAGCGCCGTCTGGGGCTGGCCGTCGCGCCGCAACAGGCACATCCCCGTGCCGTCCTCGAGGAACAGCAGGGCGCCCTCGTTGGGGTAGCCTTCGCTGTACAACGTCTCGACCAGGGGCGTGAAGCGCTTCCCGTCGCGGCTGGCGTACAGCCGCACCTGAGTGCGGTTGTAGCCCGTGGAGTACGCCACCCCATGGTGCCAGTGCGGCCGCCACAGCCACATGCCGGGGTCGCCGATCTCGAGCGGCTCGCTCCAGTCGCGGCCCGTCGGGGTGTACCAGACCAGGGTGCGGGACGGTATCTCCGGCTTTTCGCGGATCACCCAGTATGCGCTAAGCATCAGCCGGCCGTCCGGGGTGATGGTCAGCTTGGGGTCGCGCAGGTCGGCCTCGGCGGTGAAGTGCGCCGCGGACTCCCAGATGCGGCCGTCGGAGGAACTCAGCAGCCGGATAGCGCCGTCCGGGGAGACATGTCCCGCGCCCTCGCGGAAGGCGCAGTACCAGCGGCCCTTGAAGCG
>VFZS01000895.1 GCA_016871095.1 Acidobacteriota bacterium | reverse complement strand
TCGCAGACTCCTCGAACCCTGCCACGAAGCCGGAGAAATTCCTCCCCGACCTCAGTTCGGCTGTGTTTTACGCGGCCAACTGAGCCGGAAAAGGCCAAACTCCAGGGGCATGCTTTAGCTTGCCCAGGAGCTTCGTCAGCAGCCTGCTAACCTGGCGGCCGGACGATCAGAACGGGGATGTCCAGGGCGTGCCGTACCCCGTCGATGGTTCCGCCGTAGAAGAGATCCTCGAGGCCCTTGTGCCCGTGGGAGCCCATCACCACCAGGTCGGGCTGGATCTTCCGGGCGAAGCGCACAATCTCGGCCTTGGGATGGGGTGAGTGCGACACCGAGACCTCGGCTTCCACGCCCTGGTCGCGCAAGGTTACGAGCAGTTCCTCCAGGTAGTCCCGCCCGGCCTCGACCTCGGCGGTTAGCGATTCCTCCCCATAGATCTGGCTCGTGACGTCCTCCTCGACGTGCACCAGGTGGAGCTTGGCTCCGTAACTCCTTGCCAGGGCTGCTGCGTGAGCCACGGCGTAGCGGTCGCCGCCGGTGTGATCCACCGGCACCAGGATGCGCTGGTACGAAGGGATAGTCAACTCCGCCTCGGCCGCGGGCATGGCCACCGGCGCGCGCCCCAGGCGCCGGAGCCACTCGGGCAGCCACGGATCGAAGACCACCCACAACAGCATCGTCCCCAGCACCCCGCCCACACTGTAGAGCAGCCAGGCGAGCAGCCACCGGTTAGGACCCGCCGCCGCGAGCCACTGGGCAACGGTCAGCCCCACCAGCCGCACATTTAGCGCCACCACGATGGCCGCCACCACCCAGGCCAGCGCGCTCGCCCAAGGCCGGTTGACGAACGCCCCCATACGCTTGCGGTCGCTGGTGAAGTGAATCAGCGGGATGATGGCGAAGGGAAGCTGCATGCTGAGAATGACCTGGCTGAGGATCAGCAGCCGGAAAGTGCCCTGGTCTCCCGCCAGATATATCGTGATCGCTGCCGGGATCACGGCCACCATCCGGGTCACCAGCCGCCGCAGCCAGGGCCGCATGCGGATGCGCAAGAAACCTTCCATGACGATCTGGCCGGCCATGGTGCCCGTCAGGGTCGAGGACTGGCCCGAGCAGACCAGCGCCAGAGCGAAGGCGATCCCCGCCAGCGTGTGCCCCACCAGAGGCTCCAGCAGAGCATGCGCCTGCTGGATCTCGGTGACCACGATCCCGCGCTTGAAGAACAACGCCGCCGCCAGAACCAGGATGGCTGCGTTTACCAGCATCGCCCCGTTCAGCGCCACTACCGAATCCACCAGGTTGTAGCGGCAGGCTGTCCGCCTGTCCTCCAGGCTGTATCCGATCCGCCGGGTCTGCACCAGGGCCGAGTGCAGATACAGGTTGTGGGGCATCACCGTGGCGCCCAGGATGCCTATGGCCACGTACAGGCTCTCGTTAGTCAGCCGCGGAAGCAGACCCCGCAGCACCTCCGCCGCCACCGGCTGCACCATCCACACCTCGATCAGGAAACACAGCGCGATGACGGTCACCAGGCCCAGGATCACGCTCTCGATCACGCGTATGCCGAAGCGCGTCAGCCACAACAGCAACAGGGTGTCTGCCGCCGTGAGAAACACGCCCGCCAGCAGCGGCAGGCCGAACAGCAGATTGAGGCCGATGGCCGCCCCCAGCACCTCGGCCAGGTCGCAGGCGGCGATGGCTATCTCGCACAGAAACCACAGCCCGAGATTGAGCGGCCTGGGGTAGGTCTCGCGGCAGGCCTGCGCCAGATCGCGGCGGCTCACGATCCCCAGCCGCGCGCTCAGGGTCTGGAGCAGGATGGCCATCAGGTTCGACATCACCAGCACCCACAGCAGGTCGTAGCCGAACCGCGCGCCGCCTTCGATGTCCGTGGCCCAGTTGCCAGGATCCATGTAGCCCACGCTGACCAGGTAGGCCGGTCCCGCGAAGGCGAACATCCGCCGCCAGATGGACGGGCGCGCCGTGACCACCGTCCCATGCGCCTCGGGCA
>VFZS01000894.1 GCA_016871095.1 Acidobacteriota bacterium | reverse complement strand
CCCCGGCCCGGCACCCCGGCGGAAGCCGCCGCTTTTTTCCCGCCCCCGCTACACTCGTAGTGTTATGAAGCCGCGCTTACTTCTGATGGCGTTCCCCGCCGCGCTCTTGTGGGCTCAGGCCGGCGGTGGCGCCTGGAAACACCTCTCCAGCCGGAACGGCGACTTTCCCCCGCCCAATTCCGGCACCCAGCAGACCTCGTCGGTAGTCTTCGACATCGACAAGGACGGCGTCAACGACTTCGTCATCACCGAGCGCACCGCGGCCCCCTCGGTGGTCTGGTACCGCCGCGGCCCCAGCGGCTGGACCCGCTACGTGATCGAGGCGGAACCGCTCCGCATCGAGGCCGGCTCCTGCGCCTACGATGTGGACCGCGACGGCGACCTCGATCTGGTGGCCGGCGGAGACTCCCGCAGCAACGAGATCTGGTGGTGGGAGAACCCGCATCCCCGGTTCGATCCCAGCGTCTCCTGGAAGCGGCGTCCCATCAAGAACACCGGCGCCAACAAGCACCACGACCAGCTCTTCGGCGACTTCGACGGCGATGGCGCCGACGAGTTCGTCTTCTGGAACCAGAACGCCCGCGCCCTTTTCCTGGCCGAGATCCCGGCCGACCCCCGCAACTCCGGCCCCTGGCCGTTGACCGAGATCTACGCCTACAGTGCCGACTCCGAACCGGAGCAGCGCGGCAAGCCCGCCGGCTTCAAGGGGGTCAACGAGCATGAAGGGCTGGCCCAGGCCGACATCGATGGCGACGGCGAGCTGGACATCGTGGGCGGCGGGCGCTGGTTCAAGCATCTGGGCGGCACGCGCTACCTGCCCAACATCATCGACGCCAGCTACAGCTTTTCGCGCGCCGCGGCGGGACAACTGAAGAAGGGAGGCCGGCCCGAAGTGGTGCTGGTGGTGGGTGACGGCCTGGGGCCGCTGCTGATGTACGAGTGGGTCAAGGGCACCTGGCACTCGCGCCAGCTCATCCAGGAGATCGACAACGGTCACAGCCTCAGCCTGGTGGACTTCGACCAGGACGGCAACCTGGACATCTTCTGCGCCGAGATGCGCCTCAACAGCGGCAACCCGGACGCCAAGATCTACTTGCTGCTCGGTGACGGCAACGGCGCCTTCAAGACCACCGTGGTGGCCGAGGGCTTCGGCAACCACGAGTCCAAGATCGCGGATCTGGACGGCAACGGGACCCTGGACATCCTGGGCAAGCCCTACAACTGGGACACGCCGCGGCTGGACATCTGGCTCAACCCGGCCCCGCCGCGCCGGTAGGACCGGCCTCAGCCGGCCCCCGTGGGACAGGCTTCAGCCTGTCGAATCCGGGATCTCGGTTCGCGGGCGGGCGCCCCTACGACTGCTTGCTGCCCTTGATGGTACCCTGGCTGCCGGGGCCTTTCCAGGTGCCGTCGAACTTGCTGCCGGTGATCTTCGACTGGATCGCGTAGGTCACTTCCTCGACGGTCACTTTGCAGGTGAAGGTGTCGCCCTCCAGCTTCGGCTCGATCAGGGGGAACTGTCCTGGACCGCCGGTGAGGGTCCCGCTCAGCTTGCCGCCCTCGTCCTTGACCACCAGCGTCCAGGTGTACTGCTCGCCCCCGGGGCTGTCGGAAACCACCTGCCAGGTGCCCACGACGGCATTGCCAGCCGCCAGCAAGACCGCGGCCACGACCACAAGAAGCATCATTCTACGCTGCATGCGCTCAACTTCTCCTCTTTCAAGATTCCCCACCCCACCCCATTGTATGATAACATCCCGTCGAGGGTAGAGGAGAGCAATATGAGAGGGTTGGCTCTGGCATCGATTCTGCTGCTGGCCGGCGTCCCCGCGACGTCACAGCGCCACAAGTTCACGATCAACACGGAGACCCCGGAAGGGCAGTTGCTCGCCCAGATCGGCCAGGAAGAGGATGCGGCCAAGAAGCTGGGGCTGCTGGAGCAGTTCGCCAGTCAATTCCCCAAGCATGAAGGCGCCGCCTGGGTGCTTTCGCAGATGATCCCCGCCTACA
>VFZS01000893.1 GCA_016871095.1 Acidobacteriota bacterium | reverse complement strand
TGGGATCCAGGTTGCCGGTCACGTCCATGCCCACATTCGGAACCGGGACGCCGGTTGTAGTGTAGACCACGACCTGGATGGCGCCACCCAGTGTCTGTCCGGCCTTCCCCACAATCGGCGTTTCCGTCGTGGGGCTCACCACTTGCGGGGCAGCGCTAATCGGCGTTCCATCCAAGAGCCTACCCATGGTCGTGAGAACGAAACTCACCGAGCCATAGGCCGACGAGGCCAGGATGTTCGCCTGCTCGTACGGGATGCCAGGGGCTACCGCCGTGTTCCCCGTCGCCAGGGTAAAGGCCTGACCGTTGCCGTCGGTCACCGACGTGGTCTGTAACAGACCGACCACGCCTGAGGTGACCTGCCAATACACCCACACCCCTGGAACCGGCGCCCCGCTCTGGTCCCTGACGATCACGGTCATCGGCTTCGGCGTCGTGGGGGCCATAATGCTCACAAGCTGGCCGTTGCCGGAGTGGATCTGCATCCCTGCCGGGACGCCAGGAGCCACGCCTCCCGTGCCTACGTACAATGTGAACGCGGCCGGCGCCAGAGCCCCTGTGTATGCATAGGCCTGATAGGTGCCCGCGACGGAGGGAACCACGAGCTGCGCCTGAGCATAACCGTTGCCGTCCGTATACTGAGACGCCGCGGTCAGGAAGGTGGCGCCAACGGCGCTGGTGGTGAAGTTCACCAACTGATAGGCCAGCGGAAGGCTGCCCGCGTCCAGCACCCGGACACGCAAGGTGGCCGTCCCCCCCAACGCCAAGGTTTGCGTCGGGGCTTCCGCTACGATGCTCGCGGGAGTGCCGGTGCCGCCGCCCACTCCGCCTACGTACAGCGTGAACGTGGCGGGCGCCAGAGCCCCAACGGTCGCATAGATCGTATGGGTGCCGGGGATGGTGGGAACCTGCACCGTAGTGTAAGCGTAGCCGCTCGTGTCCGTTACCTGAGTGATCCCAGTCAGGAATACGACGCCGGAGGTCACGGCGGTGAAGGTAACCGTCTGGCTCGCGACCCCGGCGCTGAAGGTATCCCTCACCAGGACGATCAGCGTCGCCGTGCTCCCGAGCGGGATGGTCTGCGTAGGGTTCTGCGCGACGATGCTGGTGGGAGTCTGGGCCAACGCCGGACTCAGGGCGAAAAGCACACAGGCACACAGTGCCATACAACGAGTCAGTCTGCTGGCAAGCGTCAGAGCAAAGCCAGGGTTTACAGGGCGGCGGTGGGCTACGGGTGGCGGACGGCCCAGGCCGCGGGGGTGAGTTGGGCCAGCCGCTGGACGGGGGTGTTGGCCAGGCCGGGCAGCACTGCCCCCAGGTAGCCGCGCAGGGGGATCTTCAGGCGGCGGCAAGTTTCAACGATGGACAGGATAGCCGCCACCTTGGGCCCCGCCTGGGGGCCGCCCAGGTGAATCCAGTTCTTGCGTCCCAAAGCGACCGGGCGCATGGAGTTCTCCGCCAGGTTGTTGCTCAGCTCCAACTCGGGATACTCCAGAAAGCGCGTGAGCCGGGGCCACAGCGCCAGCGTGTACTGCACGGCCTTACCCAGCGCGCTGGCGGGCAAGGCCGCCGCCCCCGCCGCCTCGATCTTCGGTTTCAGACCCTCCAGCAATGGCCGCGCTTGCTCCTGGCGCAGCGCATGGCGGGCGGCCTGCTCGAGGTTCTCGACGCGCGCCCGGGCGCCCAGGGCGAACAACTCGTCGATAGCGGCCACGATCCCGATGGTGGTCTTATCCGTGGGGCTGAGCTTCACCGCCTCGTGGAACTTCCGGCGCGCATGCGCCCAACAGGCGGCATGCACCATCTTCGGCCCGCCTATCCGCTCGTAAGCGATACAACCGTCGGTCTGCAAGAGGCCTTCGAATTGGCCCAGAAACTCCTTGGGTCCATCGCGGCTCCGCCCCAGCCGGAAGTCGAACACCACGCTCCCAGCGGGCCGGCCGTACTGCCACAGATAGGCCTGATGGTGGTGCCCGCGCCGATCATGCATCTGCACATCCACCGGTGTTTCGT
>VFZS01000892.1 GCA_016871095.1 Acidobacteriota bacterium | reverse complement strand
GAGCGCCCAGCGGTCCGTAGAACGCGTCTTCCATCGCGTAGCGGAAAGCCCCGGGATTGTCCGGCGGCAGGGTGTTGCCTTCCTGATCGCTCCACTCGTCCATGTTGAAGCCGTGGACGTGGTCGCAGGCTAAGCCCCACTCCTTGAGGAAATGCACGGCCCACCGGTACATGCCCATCGGGCCTACCGGGAGGATCAGCGCCAGTTTGCGCCCCGCCATCCGCGTGCGCCCGATCTGCATGGCGATCTCGTGTCCCAGGTAGCTGTCGAAGTCCGCCAGCGTGGCGCACGGAACCGGCTGGAAATCGGCGTGCCACCACGGCTGGCGCTCCAGCACCGACTCCGGCGGCTGGCTCGCGCAGGCATCTATCTTCTCCAGATCCCAGCCCCCTGGAAAGAAGCCCTCCAACAACGATCCCTTCAGGGTGCTCATCAGGTTGATATTCATCCGCCCACCTCGCATACTCTTCCGCTGCGCGCCGATTCGTAACAGGCCGCCAGCACCTTCTGGTTGCGCAGCCCGTCTTCCCCGGTCACCAGACAGGGGCGTCCCTGCTGGATCGCGGCGGAGAAATCCTCGATCTCGGCGCAATAGGTGTTCACCGGCTCGGGGGTGATCTCGACTCCCCCGGCGGCGTCGCGCGCCTGCTGCGCGTCATAGCCAGCAAGGGCTTCTTTCACATAGGCCACCATCAATCCTCCGGCGCCTTGGCCGATGGTGCCTTCCGCCAGGATGCTGCCCAGCGAGCCGTACAGCTCCAACTGGTTCCGGACGGCGTCGTCGGGCACCGAGAAACACGTGTCCACGGTGCCCAGGGCGCCGTTGGCGAACCACAACAGGGCCACCGCGGTGTCTTCCGGCGCATACGCCTGCACCGTGTTGTTGACTAAGCAGCTCACCTTGCTCACCGGGCCAAAGAACATCTCCAGCAGGTCGATGCAGTGCCCGCCCATGTCGATGAGCGAGCCGCCGCCGCCCAGCGCCGGGTTCTGCCGCCAGGCGCCCGCAGTGGGCGGGTACCAGCAGGAGAGCTGCGCGCGCCCGCACACGGGCTGGCCCAGCTTGCCTTCCTGGATGAACTGGAGGGCCGCCCGGTGTTGCGCCAGGAAGCGCATCATGAAAGCCGTGCCCAGCAGCAGGCCGGCCTGCCGCATCGCTCCGCATATGGCCTCGGCCTCTGCGACCGTCATACCCAGCGGCTTCTCGCACAGCACGTGCTTGCCGGCGCGCGCGCACGCCAGCACCTGCTCGTAGTGCAGGTGGACCGGCGTGGCCACATAGACCGCCTGGACGTCCGCCGCCAGCAACTCCTCGACGCTTCCCGCCGCGTGAACTTCGTACTGCTGCGCCACCTCCTGGTTCACCCCGGAGTCGATGTCATAGACGGCCGCCAGCCTCGCGTTGGAGGCCGGTGTCAGGCCCTCCGGGATGGTGCGTCGCCGTGCGATGCCACCCGAACCGATCACTCCCCAGTTGACCTTCTTCGGCATATCTCTCCAGTGAAATGCGCTCTCCTCGTACTGGACCGCAAGGAATGATACCATATGGCGAGTTCTCGAGGAGATCGACATGCAGAGTGCCGGATTCAGCCGTCGTTCCTTTCTGATAGCGCCGGCGGTGGGGGCCGCGCCGGCCGTGCTGCGCGGGCAGCCGCGCAGCGACACCGTGCGCGTGGCGGTGGTGGGTACGGGGAACCGCGGGTCGTTCCTGCTGCGCCATGCCGTGGAAGTGCCTGGCGTGCAGGTGGTGGCGGTGTGCGACATCGTGCCCGAGCGAGTCGAGAAGGCCGCCGCCACGGTGGCCGAGGCCGGCGGGAAGGCCCGCGTCTGGTCCGATTTCCGCAAGATGCTCGACGGGCAGAAGGACATCGACGCGGTGGTGCTGGCCACCCCGGACTTCACCCACAAGGACTTCGACATCGCCATCCTCGAGGTCGGCAAGCACCTCTACGCCGAGAAGCCTCTGGCGCTGACCGCCGCGGATTGCCGCGCGGTGGCGACTCAGGCCCGCA
>VFZS01000891.1 GCA_016871095.1 Acidobacteriota bacterium | reverse complement strand
CTGCCGGCGGGCTTCGGCGCGGAGCGCTTCGATGTCCACGGTGGGCTCGGAGACCTCGCTCCGAACCGATTCTTCCTGCATAGTGGTTCTCCCTTCTGATTGAGTTGAACTGCTGCGGCCGACAGCGAGCCGGGGTGGCGTGGTTAAGGCCACCAGATCGCTGAGGGCGTCCCGGAACGTGCCGGCACGATCGGCCAGCCCGGCGGTGACTGCGTCGGGGCCGTACTTCAGGGCGGCGCCCAGCTCCCGCACCGCGGTTTCCGTCATCGCGCGCCGTGCGGCTACGGCCGCGACAAACAGCCCGTACAGCCGCGCCACCTCCGCCTCGAGGGTGGCGCGGGCGGCCTCGGACAGCGGCTCGTTGGGATTGCCGTCCGTCTTGCCTTCACCTTCGGCGATGTAGGTGACCTTGACGCCCAGCTTGCGATTGAACTCGCTCCAGTCCAGATGCTCGACGTAAACACCGATCGAACCGGCGCCGCCGGTGAACTCCGGCACGTAGATCCTCTCCGCCGCGGTCGCCAGCAGGTACGCCGCGCTGTACATGCTGGTGTCGGCCACAGCCCAGATCGGTTTCTGCCGGGCCAGTTCCGCCAGTGCCGCCGCGGTCTCGAAGGCGTTGTCGGAGTCCCCGCCGGGCGAGTTTACGCGCAGCAGAATCCCGCGCACTTCCGCATCGGCGACGGCCTGCTCGACCTCATCGAGGATCTGGCCATAGGCCGTCGCGCCGAAGAACAGGGCCTCGAACAGCGACGGCTCGTTGGCCAGCACGCCGGCGATGTCGATGATGGCCACGCCCTGTTCCAGCGCGTAGGGCCGGCGCGGGCCGTAGGCGGCGTCCAGCTTAGAAGCTTCGATCAGCAGAGGCTTGGCGCCGAACAGGCGCAGCACTTCATCACGTCGGGTCTTCATGGTTCGGTCTCGCTTGACGGGTCGCTTGCCTCCGGCGGGGATCGGAGTCGTACTCCAGGCCCAGTTGATCGGCTCTGGCGTTGTCGGCGGCGATCTCGCGGTCGATGGCTTCGGCGTCATAGCCCTGCTCGGAGACCACCTCGGCGCGAGTCTTGAAGCCCGCGCGCACGGCCATGATCTGCGCCTTAATGTCCTTGAGCGGATCCACCCAGGCAAAGCCCGGTGGAATCCACTTGGCGTCGTAGTAGGGCGCGAGATCTCCCGCCTTCTCCAGAGCGCCGACCAGCAGCGCGGCCTCGATCCAGCGCCGCCACACCGGTCGGCAGAACTGGTAGACGATCACCTGGTGCTGGAACTGCTCGCAGCGCCGCCGAAACTCCAACAGGCCGGCGCGGATCGAGGAGTAGTTCACTCCCGTCAGATCCCCGGTCAACTGCTCGTAGGTGATCCCCATGCCGGCGGCAATGCTCCGAAGTTGCACGCGCATGAAGGTCTCGTAGCTGGCGCCCACATCGGCCGGCGTGGAAAACTTCACGTCCTCGCCGGGCAGTAGCACCTGAAGCGTACCGGGCTCCAAACCCGCCAGGGCCGTTCCGCTGGAGTCCGGCGGCCCCTCCCCGACAATCTGGTCTTCGGGGGCGTTCTTGATAACGAAGCCGGCAAACATGGCCGCGGTCTTCTTGCGCACCAGCTCGGCGTCGTCGTACTGGTCCAGTTCGTAGAGCTTCACCAAGACCTGGGTGAGCCAGGGCTGCCCGCGCAACTGGCCGGGCCGGAGGGGGCGAAACAGGTGCAACACCGCATCCGCCGGCACGCGTACCAGTTCGGTGGAAGCCATGGGGTTGCTGGTATCGTTCGGGTGCTCGCGGTACAGCCAGTACGCGACGCGCCTCCCGATGCGATCGAACTCGATGCCCGCGCGGATGTAGTTCCCGCTCTCCAGTCTGCGGTTCTCACTGGTCGGCAGATGCTCAGCTTCCAGCAACTGTAGTTGTAGCGGCACGCTCAGTCCGTCCTTCGGGAGCCGGGGGCGCAGGCGCGCCAGGCACTCCCCGCTTTCCGCTACCGACCGGCAGGCCAGCGCCTGCAATCCGTAGAAATCCGTC
>VFZS01000890.1 GCA_016871095.1 Acidobacteriota bacterium | reverse complement strand
CACGATCACAGTGACGCGCCGGTTGGAGGGATCCTCGGGCTTGCTTTGGTCGCGCAGGCTGCGGTCGGCGAAGCCCCGCACCTGGGCCACCTGGCCGGAGCGCAGACCGCTGGCTTCCATCAGGCGCCTGGCGGCGTTGGCCCGGTCGGTGGACAGCTCCCAGTTGCTGTAGCCGCTCGGGCTGGCGTAGGGCCGGGAGTCGGTGTGTCCCTCGATGGCCAGCTCGTTGGGGAGGCGTCCCAGTTCCCGCGCCAGCAGCCCCAGCAGCTCTTCGCCGCTGCTGGTGGGGCGGGCGCTGCCGGTGGTGAAGAACATCTCCTGCGCGGCCTCGAGCAGCTCGACGCGCAGTCCCTCGCCGGTGACGCTGATCTTGACGTGATCGCGAACTTCCTGGAGCTCGGGAATCCCGCGGATGGCGTCGGCCAGTTTCTGCTGTAAGTGTTGCATGTCGTCGCGGCCTACCGCGACGCCTTCCCCGCTGCCGGCCTGTCCGCTGCCCACCTTCTGGCTGTAGCCCTTGGGATCCTTGAAATAGCCGGCCACGGCTTCCTGGATTTCCTGGCTGCTGTTCATCAGCCACAGCACGATGAACAGGGCCATCATGGCGGTGACGAAGTCGGCGTAGGCGACTTTCCAGGCCCCGCCGTGGTGGCCGGCGTGACCGCGCTTCTTCTTGATGATGACGATGGGCGGGACTGACTCGGGCATGGGTGTCAGCTCTTGGGCGCCGCGTCAGGCTTGCGGCCCTTGCAGTGGGCTTCCATCTCGCGGAAGGTCGGCCGGATGTGGGTGGGCACCACGCGGCGGGCGTACTCGACGGCCACCATGGGGGAAGCGCCGCGGATGAAGGCCACGATGCCCACTCTAAGGAAGTTGTAGTAGTGGGCCTCGGCCTCGGTGAGCTTGCCCATGTGCGAGGCGATTGGGCCGAAGAAGCCGTAGCACATGAGGATGCCCAGGAAGGTGCCCACCAGCGCGGCGGCCACCTTCTTGCCGATCATCTCGGGGGGACCGCCCAGCGAGCCCATGGTGATGACCACGCCCAGCACGGCGGCCACAATGCCCAGGCCGGGGAGGGAATCGGCCATGGTGGAGAGAGCCGCTACCGGCTGCCCGGTTTCGTGATGGTGCACTTCCATGTCCTGGTCCATCACCTGGTCCAGCTCGAAATGGCTGGCGCCGGCGCTGGCCGCCATGCGCAGCGTATCGCAGACGAAGTGCAGCGCGTGGTGATCCTTGAGGAACTTGGGGTGCTTGGTGAAGACGGGGCTCTTCTGCGGGTCGTCGGCGTCCGCCTCCAGTTTGGCCAGTCCTTCCTTGCGGGCGCGCGAGAACAGGGCGCTGAGCATGAGCATGTTGTCGAGGTAGAAGGCCTTGGTGAAGGGACTGGGGGTGAACACCCGCAGCATGCCCTTGCCCAGGGTGATCAGCACGGGCAGCGGGTTGGCGACCAGGATGGAGCCCAGGGCGGCGCCGCCGATGATTACGATCTCGGCGGGCTGGAACAGCACGGCCAGGGGCCCGTGCTCCATCAAGTACCCGCCGATCACTCCAACCAGGACTAGGACGATGCCGATGATTGCGAACATAGACCGATCGACCGAGGCAGCCGCGCCCCTCGGAAAACATATCGGCTCGGGAGGATGGGGCTGTTAACGGGCCGGGACCTATCGCTAGCGGGGCGGAAGGGGCTTCGCCCGGAAGTTGATGTCCACGCGGTCGGAGTCGCGCACCACGACGCTGGCGAAGCTGGGAAAGAAGGTGTAGCGCGGGTGGGACGGCCGCACCGTGTAGCTGCCGGGAGTCAGACCGCGCAGGGTGTACGTGCCATCGGCTCGGGTGGAGGCGGTGTGGGTCTCCTTGCTGGAGTGCTTGTTGGCTCTGACCACGGCGTGGTGGCCGGGCGCCAGGCCAGTGATGGTGCCGCTGAGAGTGTGGCGGGGGACCGGTTTCTTGGCGGGCGCCCCCGCCCAGGCCGCCGCAGCCGCGCTCAGGAGCGCCGCCAGGACCATGGATCGCCAG
>VFZS01000889.1 GCA_016871095.1 Acidobacteriota bacterium | reverse complement strand
GAGGACGACGACCGGCGGGCCCACGACGAAATCCAGAAGCTCACCGACGGCCACGTGCAGAAGCTGGACCAGGCAGCCAAGGCCAAGGAGAAAGAGATCCTCGAGCTGAAGTAGGGGGGAAGGCAAGGGGCAAAGGGCAAGAGGCAAGAATGGAGGCGGGCTGAAGCCCGGGGGCCTGCCCCACCAACGCGACCTGATTCGTCAAACCTTGATCAGGCCCAGGCTGATCTGAATGGCCTGGTCCACGCGGTCCATTGTGGCAGGACTGGCACGGCCCAGGCGCTTCACCAGGCGCTGGCGGTCGATGGAGCGGATTTGGTTCAAGACCACCGCCGAGCGTAAGGGCAGCCCGGACTCCTCGGGTTCCATGATGACTTCCGTGGGGTAGGGTGGCTCGTCAAATCTGGAGGTGATGGCCGCCACGATGGTGATGGGGCTGTACTCGTTGCCGATGTCGTTCTGGATAACCAGAGCCGGCCGGGTCTTCTTCATCTCGGCTCCGAGCGTGGGGTCAAAATTCACCAGGTAGATGTCGCCTCTCCTGGGCGGGCCTACCTTGCGGGTCTTCTGCCGGGCTTGGTGCGCTGCCATGCTTCCTCGTCTACGGAAAACCACTCCTGGGCGATCTCCAGGTCCCGCCTGGCATTGGCCAGGGCGCCGGCTTTCAGCCTCTCAGCCAGGTTGGTCTTGGCCTTGCGCTCCACGTAGTAGAGGACAGCCTCGGAAATCAGGCGGCTGCGGCTGCCCTTGGGCGCAACGCGGTCCAGGACCCTGAGGGTCTCGAGCGGAAGCACGACATTGATTCGTGCGGTCATGCGTTCATCCTCAAAGGCAAATGCTCTGCCACCAGTATACACACTATCTGTGTGTACACCTCGGGCGGGGCAGAAGGCAAGAGGCAACAACCCACAGGCCACAGGCTACAAGCAACAAGCAAGAGGCAAGAATGGCGGGCGGAAGGCCCCACCAGGAGGTCACGCGCGGAAGTGGGGGCGGAGTATCTCCATGATGGCGTCCAGCTCGCGCAGATCGCCTTCGTCCATCGAGAACCGGCGCGTCGAGCGCATGGTGACGGTTTTGAAGATGCCGCGGCGGCGCAGGATCTCCTTCTGAAGCACGAACCCGGTCTGACGTTCCAGCACTCCGGCCAGCAGGAACTTCGTGAACAGCTCGCGCGCCTCCTTCTTCTTGCCGGCGTGATACTGATCCCAGATCTCGGCCTGGATATCGGCCAGCCCGGCCCCCGCCATGGTGCCGCCGGAGTTACGTTCCATTTCGTTGAACAGGTTCAAGGCGCCGCCGCCGGTGGAGGGAATCAGGCGGCGCTTGCCCTGGCGGACCAGCAGCGTCACCTCATGCGGAGTGCGCGAGCCTTCCAGCTTGGCGATGCGGAAGGAGGGTATCTTGTCCGCGAGGCCCATCAGGAAGTGCGGGGTCATACCGGGAGTGGATACCTGAATGGAAAGCGGGAGCCTGGAGACCGAGGCGATGGCCTGGAAGTAGTCGGTGAGGATGTCGGGGTCCGAGGAGCCGTCGCCGGGGCCGAGGGCGTGCAGGCCGTCGGCGCCGATCTTCTCGGCGTGGCGGGCGTACTCCATGGCCTCGAACTTGTTGGCCCCGTGGACGCCGATCAGGACGGTGGTCCGGCCGCGGGCTTCCTTGACCACGGCTTCGGAGTAGCGCAGGCGCTCGCGATGCCAGATCGAGTTGGTCTCGCCGGCGCCAGCGGGCCAGACAATGCCGTGCGCGCCGCAACGGCACAGGAAGTCGGTTTCCTTGCGGAGGGACTCTTCGTCGATTTCGAGGGTCTCCAGGAAGGGCGTCTGCATGATGACAAAGATGCCCTCCCAGGACTTGGCACGGGCGGCGGGGGCCGCGGCCAGAGCGATGCCGGCGGCGGAACCACTCAGAAACGCGCGGCGGCTGGATAGATTCGACATGGAGCCTCCTTATCGAGAGGACGATACCACAACCGTGGCGGACCGGGGGCGGGCCGGCTAAAGCCGGCGCTACTGCATGACGAA
>VFZS01000888.1 GCA_016871095.1 Acidobacteriota bacterium | reverse complement strand
GTGGACACCACGGGCCGTACCATCGTGATCACCTGTGAGTTGCCGCAGGCCGAGTTTGCCCGGGACCAGATCCAGAGTTACGGTCCGGACCCGCGGCTGCCTCAGTCGAAAGGCTCCATGCGGGCCATAATCGAGCCCGCCGCGGGCGAGTAGCGGTCCAAGGAAGAAGGCAAAAGGCAAAGGGCAGAAGGCAGAGGGCGCCCCCCACAAGCCACAGGCTACAACCTACAAGCCACAGGCCACAAGCCACAGGCCACAAGCAACGGGCTACACGCCCCTCAGCCCAGCGAGTCGATCACGCTGCCGATCCGCGTGCGCAGGGCGTCCGGCTCGAGATCGAAGCGGATCCGGGCAGCCTCCGGCAGGGCCGCGCGGACCTCGTCCAGGGTCCAGCAGTGCTTCGGCTTGATCACCTCGTATCCCAGGGTGTCGGCCAGGCAGCATCCCAGGCTCACCACCTCCAGCAAGCCGAACTGGGTGGGCAGCAGATCGTGGTGGTGCAGCGCCGCCACCTCGTGGTATTCTTCCGGCAACTTCCACTCTCTCATCAGCCACCGCCCGGCGTTACAGTGGTCGATGTCGAACAGGTCGCGCTCGGTCTGGAGCAGGTCGAAAGCGTTCTCCTCGCTGACCAGCACCACGTTGGCGTACTGGACGGGATACGCCACCAGCAGCCCAAGGCGCCCGATGTCGTGCAACAGACCGGCGGTGAAAGCCCGGTCTCCGGGTTGGGAGCAGATCCGGGCCAGCTCCTCGCTGGCCAGAGCGCAGGCCAGACTGTGACGCCAGCACCGCCGCAGCGCCTCTATGCGCAGCGCCGCCCGCATGTAGGAGCCCAGCGCCACGGTCAGCGTCAAGGCCCGAACGCGGTCCACCCCCATGATCATCACGGCGTGCTTGACCGTCTCCACCCTGGCGCTCAGCCCAAAGAGCGCCGAATTGGCGGTCCGCAGGATGCCCGCTGAGAAAGCCGCGTCCGCCCGGATCAGGTCCACCACCTGTTGCAGGGGAACGTCCTCCCGGGCCAGCAGTTGCAGCACCCGAGTGGCGATGGCGGGGAAGGGCGGTAAGTCACGCAAGGCCCACGGCTTCTCACCGCCGCCCTCCGGCGGATCGCATACGGCGGACTTCTGGGTCTCCATGCCCCTACTTATCGGCACTGGGCCGGGCCGGGCTTTAGGCCCCCGGCTCAGGCCTCCATGGCCCGGCGCCCGGGGTTGTAGCGCACCCGTCGGCCGGTCCGCAGCGCTTCCACGGCCATGCACAACGCCACATTGCTGGGCTGGACCATCTCCACCGTGGCGCTGGGCTGCTGGCGCGTCCGCACGCACTCCAGGAAGTTTCGGATGTGCGAACGCGTGGCCGGGCCGAAGGTCCCCGGGCTGCTTCGCTGCACGCTGGGCTTCAGCTCGAGGGCCTTGGGGTCCTCCGGGTAGAGTGCGTAGCCCTCGCGCCCCACGTCGAAGCGCGCCTTCGAGCCGTGGAACTGCTTCATCTGATCGAGGGTCATGGCATAGCGCATGGCCTTGTAGCCCACCGTGAATACCGCCATGAAATCGGCGTATTCGATCGCCATGGTCGTGGTTTCAGGCACCTCGGCCCCTTCTATCGTCACCTTGCCGGAGGCGCTCACCGCCACGGGGTAGTCGGCACTCATCAGCCACTGGATGGCGTCGATGACGTGCGCACCCTGCCCCACCATCATTCCACCCGAGTAATCCCAGAAGTAGTACCAGTGCCCGAACCGCAGGGGGTCGAAGGCCCGTTTGGGCGCGGGCCCCAGCCACCGCTCCCAGTCCAGCTTGCCCTGAGGCGCCCGCCCCGATAGCTTGGCCGGCGTGGTGTTCATCCACCAGGCGTTGACCAGGCGCACGGGGCCTGTTACGCCTGAGTCCATGATCTTCTTGGCTTCCAGGAAGACATCGTAGCTGTGGCGCTGCACGCCGACCTGGACCACACGCCCGGTGCGCCGCACGGCCTCCATCATGCGGAAGCCTTCCTCGATGGTGTGGGCCAGGGGCTTTTCC
>VFZS01000887.1 GCA_016871095.1 Acidobacteriota bacterium | reverse complement strand
CGCAGGCGCTCACCGAGCCGCGAGCGCAAGCGAGCGGTCAGGCCGTCGAATCAGCCGCCCAGCGCCCGCCGGCCCGCCTCGAGCAGGCGCAGGATGGCGTCCGTGTCGAAGATGGAGCCGCCCCAGGAGCCGCCGCTCACCTCCTGAAGCGCCGCCCACAGGCGGGTTTCCACGGGAAGGGCCGGATCAGGGGCAAGATCGGCGCGCAGTGGCCGCGCGGCGAGCACCCGCGCGCCCTCCTCGGGGCCGAAGGTCGCGGTGTTGGCGCCGACCAGGTTGACCGAACCCTCCAGCCGGTTGCGGTCGATGACGATCTCGATCAGGTCGCCTTCGAGCACCTTGCCGACAGGCCCGCCCGCCAGCCCCTCGGGCGAGACGTGCCCGATGCAGGCGCCCGTCGAGACGCCGCTGAAGCGGGCGTCGGTAACCACCGCCACGTGCTTGCCGAACTCCAGGTGCTTGAGGGCGGAAGTGATTTGCAGCGTCTCCTCCATCCCTGACCCCATCGGCCCGCGGCCGGTGAGCACCAGCACGTCGCCGGGGCGGATGACGCCCTGCTTGATGGCCGCTACGGCGGCGCTTTCCGAGGTGAACACGCGGGCTGTCCCCAGTTTTCGGTAGACCCCGTCGGGGTCCACCACGCTGGGATCGATGGAGGTGCTCTTGACCACCGAGCCTTGCGGGGCCAGGTTGCCCTTGGGGAAGGTCACCGTCGAGGTGAGTCCGCGGGCGGCGGCGCGCTCGGGGCTCATGATGACTTCGTCCGGATCCACGCCTTCGCGCTCGCGGAGCAGGCGGCGCAGGCGCGCGCGCCGCTCGGAGGATTCCCACCAGTCGAGCATCCGGCCAAGAGTCTCGCCCGAAGCCGTAAGCGCGTCCAGCTCCAGCAGCCCGGCGCGGCGCAGGTGGAGCATCACCTCGGGGACGCCGCCGGCCAGGAACACGATGATGGTGGGATAGTTCTCAGGCCCGTTGGGCAGCACGTTGACCAGGCGCGGCACGCGGCGGTTCACCGCGGCCCAGTCGTCCACGGCGGGCCGCTGTAGCCCGGCGGCGTGCGCGATGGCGGGCAGGTGTATGACCAGGTTGGTGGAGCCTCCGAAAGCGGCGTGGGTGACCATGGCGTTGTGCAGGGCGGCCTCGGTGAGGATGTCGCGCGAGCGCAGGCCGCGGGCTTGCTGCGCCATCACTGCGCGGGCCGAGCGGCGCGCCCCGTCTTTCCACAAGGCATGGCCGGAGGGCGCCAGGGCGGCATGAGTGAGGGTAAGGCCCAGCGCTTCGGCCACCACCTGCGCGGTGGCGGCGGTGCCCAGGAACTGGCAGGCGCCGCCGGGGGAGGAGCAGCCGGGGGAGGAGCACACTCGCGCGGTCTCGCGGGACGCATATTCGAGCGTGACTTGTCCGTGCGCGTAGCGCGCGCCCATGGACTGAATCACAGCGGTATCCTCGCCCTCCTCCGGCCCCAGCATGACGCCGCCGGGCACCAGCACCGAAGGCAGGTCGCGCGCCCCGGCCAGCGCCATCATCATGGCGGGCAGGCCCTTGTCGCAGGTGGCCACGCCCACCACGCCGCGGCGGCGCGGAAGACAGCGGATGAGGCGGGCCAGCACGCGCGCGGCGTCGTTGCGATAAGGCAGGCTGTCGAACATGCCGGTGGTGCCCTGGATGCGACCGTCGCAGGGATCCGAACAGTAGCCCGCGAAGGGAACCGCGCCCAGCGCCTTCAGCTCGCGGGCTGCGGCCTCGACCAGCAGGCCCACCTCCCAGTGGCCGCTGTGGTAGCCCAGGGCCACGGGCCGCCCGTCGGGCTCGCGCAGCCCGCCGTGCGTGCTGAGGATCAGCACCTCGGGGCCGTCCAGCTCGTCGGGACTCCAGCCCATGCCGACGTCCTGGCTCCAGCCGAACAGGTCGCCGCAGGGCCGCTCCAGCAAGGCCTCGTGGTCCAGCGGCAACTGCCCGGCGGGGCCGGGCACGCGCGCGCGGATCTCGTACAAGGAGTCGTCGCGGGAATCCACGATGGTGTCGAAGGG
>VFZS01000886.1 GCA_016871095.1 Acidobacteriota bacterium | reverse complement strand
AGTGTTGGTATCGGTGTTCTCCACCGCCACGGCGGCGCCCGCCACCGGAGCGCCGGAGGGATCGAGCACCCGTCCGAAGATCACGCCGCGCGTTTCCTGGGCCGCCAGGGCGGACGCCAGCAGAAACAGAGGAATCACTCCCGCCAGTCGCATGAGCCGAGTATAGCGCGGCCGCGGAGGCTCAGCCAGCCGCCACCGGGATGCGGCCGAAGCGGCGCTGGCGCGAGTGGAAGTCGCGCAGCGCGGCCTCCAGATCGGCGGCGTCGAAGTCAGGCCACATGCGCGGGGTGAAGTGCAGCTCGGCGTAGGCGCACTCCCATAGCAGGAAGTCGCTGAGCCGCTGCTCGCCGCCGGTGCGGATCAGCAGGTCCACGTCGGGGACCGGCTCTCCGGCATGCACGGCCTGTCCCAACAGCCGGGCGAAGTCCTCCCGGGAGAGGCGGCCAGCGCCGTTGACCGCCAGCGCGGCGTGCAAGATGGAATCGCGCGCCGAGTAGTCCAGGGCGATCCGCAGATGCAGGGCCCGGCCCGTGGCGGTGGCCGCCTCGGCGCCGGCGATGGCCCGCGCCAGGTCCGCCGGCAGCCGGTCACGCCGTCCGATGACACTGATGCGGATGCCGTGCTCCAGGCACGAGTCGAGCTCCTTTTGCAGGTACTCCTCGAGCAGGAGCATGAGGGTTTCCACTTCCGCCACGGGACGCTCCCAGTTGTCCGAGGAGAAGGCGTACAGGGTGAAGGTGCGCACGCCCGCGTTGGGCGCCGCCTGGACGATGCGGCGGACGGCCAGAGCGCCGGCACGGTGGCCGGCCGCGCGGGGCAGGCCGCGGGCCTGGGCCCAGCGGCCGTTGCCGTCCATGATGACCGCCACATGCAGCGGGGCGCGGTCCAGTGTTGGTAAATTACTTTTCGACATAAAGTCCGCCTGCAAAAAAAGCTACCCCTCCCGGGTGGCCCGGATCAGGGCTTCCATGTGGTCCAGATACCGTTCCAGCGCGCGCCGTCCCTCCGCCGTCAGCCGGTACTCGGTCTTGGGCAGGCGTCCGGCAAAGTACTTGGCGCAGGCCACGTAGCCGGCCTCCTCAAGTTTGCGCGCATGGACGCTCAGGTTCCCATCGGTGGTCCGCAGGAGTTTCTTCAGATCGTTGAAACTCAGCTTGGCGTTCACGGCCAGCGCGCTGACGATCCCGAGGCGCATGCGCTCGTGGATCAGGCGGTCCAGCGCCCGGGCGCCGCTTCTGGCTTCCACGGATGCGTGCGCCGCCCGGCTCCCCCGGGCGGACAGTGGTGTTGCGGCGCCTGTCCTAGCCACCGTACCTCCTCGCAATCACCGCCCCGAAAATCACGTGCAGGCCGCCGAATGCGCACGCCATCAGCCACACTTCCCAGGACGGCGGGGCCAGCAGGGCGGCCGCGCCCAGCGCCATGAAACACATCCCCATGACCGGCACCACCCGGACGGAGAACGCCCCTCCCGTCACGATGCCCGTTCCATACAGCAGAAGCCACATCCCCGGCAGCAGGGAGTAGGCGCCCTTCCTGCACAGCGCCATGGTCAACAGCCCTCCCACCAGCATGGGCGGCGCGAAACTCAGGGCGAACCGCTTGCCGGGCATCGAGAACACCGGCGCCTTCGAGAGGCGGGCCTTGCGCACCGTGGCCGCCCCCGCGATCAGGAAAGCGATCAGCCCCTCCCCCAGCCAGATGGCCAGCCACAGCGGGCGGGGCTGGGAGCAGGCCAGGCGGGCGGCCGCCAGCGCGGTCAGGCCCACCGCCAGCAGCCCCCAGCCGGAAATGGCGGTGAAGGCGGTGGCGCGCTCCATGGTCTCGCGAATGAAGCGCAGGTGATCCAGGGCGTGGGAGTGGAGGGGAGTAGGTTCGGCGGGAGGAACGTGGAGGGAGCGGGCGGCGCCCATTGGTAGATTATGGCGCGGTATCGACCGAGGATGGCCGACCCGTCTCCATATAACCCCCTTTCAAACCGTGCGTGCGGTTTTCCCGCACACGGCTTAACGATGATCTTCCGGGCGCAGCT
>VFZS01000885.1 GCA_016871095.1 Acidobacteriota bacterium | reverse complement strand
GAGTCCAACCTGAATCCTCACTACAAACATAGAGGCCACCCACTTCTCAGTGGATGGCCTCTCTCGCTTCTCCTCAGCAAAACCCCGTTTTCTCCAAGAAAGCGGGGTTCTTTTCATGTGCCATTCGCCATCAGCCATCAGCCACCGGCGGCCACCGCTTCCTTCGCTCGGAACGCCAGTTCGCCATTCAGCGTGTCCACCACAATCGTCTGACCTTCGGTGAAGCGGCCCTGCAGCACGGCCAGGGCCAGCGGGTCCAGCAGCCGCCGCTGGATCACCCGCTTCAGTAGCCGCGCCCCATACGCCGGGTCGTAGCCCTCGTGGGCCAGCAGCTCCTTGGCCGCCGGCGTCAGCTCCAGGGCGATCTTGCGCTCGGCCAGGCGGCGGCGCACGGCGGCAAGCTGGATATCCACGATCTGGGCGATGTGCTCCTGGCTCAGGCTGTGGAAGATGATCACCTCGTCAAGGCGGTTGAGGAACTCCGGGCGGAACGTAGTGCGAAGAGCGTGGAGAGTAGAGCGACGAGCGTCCTCTTCGCTCCACGCTCTACGCTCTTCGCCCCCCGCTCCTCGCTCCACGCTCCAGGCCTCGTTTCCCACGTTGCTGGTCATGATGAGCACGGTGTTCTTGAAGTCCACCGTGCGCCCCTGGCCGTCGGTGAGACGACCGTCGTCCAGCACCTGCAGCAGGACGTTGAACACCTCAGGGTGCGCCTTCTCGATCTCGTCGAACAGCACGACGCTGTAGGGCTTGCGGCGCACGGCCTCGGTCAACTGTCCACCCTCTTCGTAGCCCACGTAGCCGGGCGGGGCGCCGATGAGCCGGGCCACGGTGTGCCGCTCCTGGTACTCGCTCATGTCTATGCGCACCATGGCCTCCTCGTCGTCGAACAAGAACTCGGCCAGGGCACGAGCCAGCTCGGTCTTGCCCACGCCGGTGGGCCCCATGAAGATGAAGCTGCCGATGGGGCGACGGGGGTCTTGCAGCCCCGCCCGCGCCCGGCGCACGGCGTTGGCCACAGTGGTGATGGCCTCATCCTGGCCGACGAGGCGCACGTGCAGCCGCTCTTCCATCTGGATCAGCTTCTGTACCTCGCCCTCCAGCAGGCGAGAGACGGGGATGCCCGTCCACTTGGACACCACCTCGGCCACGTCGTCCTCGGTGACCTCCTCAGCCAGCATCTTGCCGTGCTTCTGCACCTCGACCAAGTGCGCCTCCTCGGCCTTGAGCTGCCGATCCAGGTCGGACAAAGTGCCGTACTTGAGCTGGGCGGCACGATTGTAGTCGGCGGCGCGCTCGGCCCGTTCGGCCTCCTGGCGGGTGAGGTCAACCTGCTCCTTGATGCGGCGAATCTTCTGGATGGCGTCCTTCTCCAATTGCCACTGCGCCCGCATCTTGTCGGCCTGCTCCTTGAGCTCGGCCAGCTCTTTGTCCAGCCGGGCCAGCCGCTCCCGCGATGCGGCGTCGGTCTCCTTGCGCAGGGCCACGCGCTCCACCTCAAGCTGCTTGATCTTGCGCTCCACCTCGTCCAGCTCGGCGGGCAGGCTGTCAATCTCCATGCGCAGGTGCGAGGCGGCCTCGTCTATCAGGTCAATGGCCTTGTCCGGCAGGAAGCGATCGGAGATGTAGCGATGGGAGAGGACGGCGGCGGCCACCAGGGCGGCATCTTTGATCTTGACGCCGTGGTGCACCTCGTAGCGTTCCCGCAGGCCGCGCAGGATGGAAATCGTGTCCTCCACCGTGGGCTCGCCCACCAGCACGGGCTGGAAGCGACGCTCCAGGGCGGCATCCTTCTCGATGTTCTTGCGGTACTCGTCCAGGGTGGTGGCGCCGATGAGGTGTAGCTCACCACGGGCGAGCATCGGCTTGAGCAGGTTGGCCGCGTCCAGCGGTGCGCCCTCCGCTCGCCCGGCGCCGACCACGGTGTGCACCTCGTCAATGAAGACGATGATCTCGCCCTCGGCGGCCTGAATCTCCTTGAGCACGGCCTTGAGGCGCTCCTCAAACTCGCCACGGTATTTGGCCCCGGCCA
>VFZS01000884.1 GCA_016871095.1 Acidobacteriota bacterium | reverse complement strand
GGCTATCGTTTTATTCCCGCCGAGAAGGATGCCGCCGAAATCACCGGCGGCGGCGCGCCGGAGGCCGCCCATATGGCCAACTGGCTGGAGTGCATGCGCACGCGGAAGCCGCCCACCTGCGACGCCGTCGAGGGCCACTACTCCTCGCTGGCCTGTCACCTGGTCAATATCGCCTATCAGAAAAAGAGCCGCGCGCTCTGGCAAAAGGAGTGGGACGTATGAGCATCGAAGTCGGCGTCAACATGGAATTCATCCGCCACGAGGACAAGTCCTTCGCGGCCGGCGTCGAGCGGGCGGCCGAGCTTGGCTTCCGCTGGGTCGAGCCCATGGTGCACAACGGGCGGGAGCTGCTGAGCGAAGCCGGGTACTTCCACTCGGTCTCGATGGACGAGGATCCGCTCGAGATCAGGGACGTCCTGGACCGTCACGGCGTCAGGGCCTCGAGCCTCAGCGCGCACTGCCCGCTGATGCGACCCGAGATCAGCGTGCCTTACCTCGAAAAGGCCATCCGCTTCGCCGCCGCCCTGGGCGCCCCGGTGGTCAATACCGACGAGGGCATCCGGCCCAACTGGGCGCCCTTGGAGGATGCATTCAACGTCATGAAGTACACCCTCAGCACCGTGCTGCGCACGGCCGAGCGCTACGGTATCCTCATTGGTATCGAGCCGCACCAAAGCATCTCGAAGACCACCGCTGGCCTGCTCAGGATCGCCACGCTGGTGCCTTCGCCGATGCTGCGGGTCAACTACGACACGGGTAACGCCTACCTGGGCGGCGAAGACCCTTATGAGGGACTCAGAGCGGTGCGCCACCTGCTGGTGCACTTGCACGCCAAGGACATTACCCTCCGGCAGGCCGAGGCCGAGCGGGGCAAGGTTACGGGGACGCCCGTGGGTTGCGCTTGCGGCGACGGCGTCATCGACTGGGCCAGGGTGGTTGCGATCCTGCTCGAAGGCCGCTTCAGCGGCGTGCTTTCCGTCGAGTGCGGCACCCCCGAGCAGGCCCGGCGGAGCCTTGAGCACTTGACGGCGGTCATCGGCCGCGCCGAGGAAGCTGCACATGCGTAAAGCCATTGGCGCACTACTGCTGGCCGGCGCCTGGGCCGCGCAGTGCGCCGCGCCCATACGCGTGCTGATCTTCTCGGGGCGCAACAACCACGACTGGCGCACCACCACGCCGTTTCTGAAGAAGACGCTGGCTGATACGGGCCGCTTCGAGGTGCGGGTCACCGAGGAACCCGCCGGCGTGACGGAGGCGACGCTGGCCGCCTACGACGTGCTGGTGCTCGACTACAACGGGCCGCGCTGGGGCGCCGCCACCGAGAAAGCGGTGGAAGCGTTCGTCCGCTCCGGCAAGGGGCTGGTGGCCGTGCACGCGGCCAGCTACGCCTTCGGCGGCTTGCGCGTGCTGGGTGAGCGCATGACGCGCACCGACGTCATCGAGCCGGCCTGGCCCGCCTACGCCGAGATGCTGGGCGCAGCGTGGTCGGAGGCGGAGCCCCGAACCGGACACGGCACTCGGCACTCCTTCAAGGTCAAGTTCGTGGATCGCAGCCACCCCATCGCCCAGGGGCTGCCGGAGACCTTCATCGCCACCGACGAGCTGTACCACAACTTCCGCATGCGGCCCAACGCGCGCGTGCTGGCCACGGCCTACGATGATCCCAAGATGAAGGGCACCGGCAAGGACGAGCCGATGTTGTGGACCGTCCAGTATGGCAAGGGCCGCGTCTTCCACACCGCGCTGGGGCACGACCTGGCGGCCATGATCGAGCCGGGATTCATGGCGACGTTCGCGCGCGGCACGGAATGGGCGGCCACCGGCGCGGTCACGCTGCCGGCTTCGCTCGAACCCCAGCCGCGTCAGGATCGCGTGCGCGCGCAGGTGGTCACCGGCGGCCACGACCACGAAGCCTCCTTCTACGCCGTCTTCGCGGATGACGACCGCATCGTGGTCAACGTCAACCCGCATCCCAACGCTTACGGCCCGAACCTGCGCAAGCGCGTCGATGTGCTGGTGCTCTACGACATGGT
>VFZS01000883.1 GCA_016871095.1 Acidobacteriota bacterium | reverse complement strand
CGCGGTAGTCGTTGGTGCCGCTCCTGAAAGAGAGGCTGATCACGCCGCCGCCGGTTCGGCCGTACTCGGCGTCGTACACGTTGGTTAGGATCTTAACTTCACCCACCGCGTCCGGCGGCGGCGAGATAGTGTCACCGGGTGTGCCGGACTCCCTGTAAGTGAAGGGAGAGCCATCCAGTAAGACCTCGTTGGTGCCGCTGGCGCCGCCTAAAATGGAGACGCCGCCATCCCCGTTGTCAAACGGCCGCTGGCCCCAACTGCCCCTGGTGCCGCCCCGAACGCCCGCTGTATACCGGACGAGTTCGAAAACATTACGGGCATAAGTGGGAAGACTAGCCACCAACTGGGTGTTGAGGGTAGTGCTCCGGGACGACGAGCCGGTTTCCAACAGGGGGGCCTCGGCGGTGATGGTTACGGTCTCTGTCGTCATCCCCAACTCCAACTCGAAATCCAATAGCATACGATCTGCAACCCGGAGCTCAATATTGCTCCGGACCGTCATCTTAAAACCTGTAGCAGATGCGGAGACCGCGTACCGGCCCGGGTTGAGGGGCGGGGTGGTATAAACGCCGCGCTCATTGGTCTGGACCGTGCTGACTACGTTGGTTTCCATGTTCCTGACCTCAACGTTGACCGCGGCTACCGCCGCCCCTTGCGGGTCAGTCACGGCTCCGCTGATGATTGCTCGGCTCTCCTGTCCCCAGACCAGCGTCACGTTGACGCAAAGGCCGAGGAGTATCCCGCCGAAGAATCTCCGAGTGTGCATTAGCCTTATCCTCCGTCGTCATCTGGTCGCGGTAGCGATGCCAATTGCTTAGCACCCCGCGCACAGATCCGTACGAGCGCTCATTAGCGCATACGGCTCTTGTCTACGCTTCGCCAGATCCCTCGCGGCACCTGACGCAAAACCCGAGGCCGAGCTGGTCGCTACCCCTTTCTCGTAAGACTCTTGCATCCTCTGCCTCGTGCCGGTTTATCCCGGCGCACGGATTTCCATTTTGGACTCCCGGACGAGTTCAGAATACACCCCACCCCCTCCCGCGTCAAGCCCAGCGCGGCTTTCGGCGCCCCGGGGCTTCGGCGCGGCCTCCGGCCGTCATTCCGGCCGCCTGCTGAGGCCGCGAGCGCCGAAAGCAGCAGTGCCGGCAAGCCGCTTCTCCGACACCGGGCCCCCCTGCGTCGCGTTGTTCACCCAGTTTGTTCCCCTCCGAGCCCCCGGCTAGCCCGCATGAATAAAGGCCTCGGAAGCTGTTACAAAGTTACTTGGAAATGTTTGAATCGGAAATCCGGGCGAATCCTCCGCTTCTGATTTCCGGTATTAGGTCCCGTACCACAAATGCACGCGCAAACCGCTCCCTGAGAAGGTGTGAAAAAATCGGTTCGGCGGTGTGGGCGGCAGGCCAAACGGCCTGCCCCACGGTGCAACCAGGGCACTTAGCCCGTCGTGGGGCAGGCGGTTTCGCCTGCCCGCCGATTTTTTCACACCTTCTGACGGTTACGGCTCGGAAGCCGATTCCGAGCCACGAGCGTAAGCGAGTGGTCCGGCTGGGCGCGTACCGGCATTTCGGTTACACGATGCTAACCGTACTTCTGAATCAGTTCGTCCAGCTTGTGCTTGCAACCGGCCGTGGCTTCCCAGGCGTTGCCCCAGAAGCACAGGTCGATGGTCCACCAGGCGTGGGGCAGGCGCGCCGCCTTGACCAGGGCCGGCATGAGCTGGTCGAAATCCACAATGCCCAGGCCGAAGGGCGGATGCGTGGACGTTTCGTCGTTGCCGGCGGCGTCCTTGTGGCAGGTGTTGTCGGAGTCGATCAGGTGGAAGTGGATGATCCGCCCCTCGAACTGGCGGATGAACTCGACCTGGCTGGCGAAGACCTCCTTGGCGCCTTCCTGGCGCGCGCCCACCACGCCCACCATCTGCCCGTGGCAGGTGTCGTAGAGCAGCCCGAAGTTGGGCTTGTTGACGCGGTCCAGAATGCGCGGGATGTCGCTGGCCTGGTTGAAGGCGAAGCCCGGCTCGAATTCCCAGGCCACGTA
>VFZS01000882.1 GCA_016871095.1 Acidobacteriota bacterium | reverse complement strand
CAAGCCGACGGGACGAGACATGAGGCCATGGTTCCTGACACGCTGGACCTGGCGGAGCGGGGAAAACAAGGGCCTCGACGTGGAGGAGAAGATGCTGGCGGCCATGCTCGACCGCACCACGACGGAAGGTCTCTACCTCAACCCGCCACTGGACGCCCCTGGCGCATGGTGGCGGATGGGCGGGGCCGGGGGGCGGGAGAAGCGGACCTCGAAGGAGGACTTCACCAACGTCGGCGGCATGGCGGTGATGCTCAACGCCCTCACAACCCGCTCCCTGCGGGATGACGACCCGGCCCTGCGGGAGCGGGCGCGGCAGATCGCCGATGCACTGTCGCGGATCGCGATCCGCAAGGACGACTATGCCTACTACCCGCCCACCACGGACTTTGGCTTGGAATACGCCTCCGTATGTGAAGGACTGGGTCCGGCAGGGCTATGAATACTTCCGCAGCCTCGGCTTGGCCCGCATCGGCATGTGGGGCGAGAACATCGCCAACAACCAGATGGCAGCCATTGCCGTCAAGTTGAGCGATGCCGGCGCCGGGGATTACTGGGATGACGTGGACGAATACGTGCGGAACGCCTTCGTCGAGGACCAGTTCGTGGATGCGGAATTGCTGGAGAAAGAGGCGAAAAGGCTCGGCCTGCCCACCCGGCAGAAAACCGAGTTTGGCGAGATTTTCACCCAGCGGCTGCTCGGCTGCCTCAGGCATGAAGGGCTGATCGACCGTGAAGCGACCACGGACCCGACCTGCAACCCGGCCAAAGGCATGGGCCTGAAGCATGTGCTTTACGGCAGATCCTATCTTGAGCCGTTCTATTTTGCCTGGGAAGCGATCACCCGCCATCAGGACGGCGCCGCGCAGGTGAATCTGCTTCTGAACCGCTCCTCGTCCTGGCGGACATTGACAGCTACCTGCCCCACGAGGGCAAGGTGGTGTTGCACAACAAAGGCTGCCACACGCTGTCGGTCCGCATTCCCCGCTGGGTGGATCGAAAAGCCATCGTCTGCTCCGTCGCTGGCCGGAAGGCATCGCCATTCTGGGCGGGCAACTTCCTCGCCGTGACCGGTCTCTCGGGCAAGGAATCCGTGACGGTGGAGTTCCCCATGGTCGAGCGGACGGAGACTTCCTACCTGCTCACGCGCGACGTGGGCCCGCGCTGGCGGGAGCACACCGCGGAACTGCCGCAATACGTGTTTCACCTGCGCGGCAGCACCTGCGTGAAAGTGGAGTTCCCCAACCGCGCGCTGTTCACGCAGGCGGAGCCGCCGTATCCGGTGTTCCAGCGCGACAAGCTCCGCTTCGGGCCGGCCCCGATGAAAAGGACGGTCCGCTACAGGGCCGCGAAGCTGGTTCCCTGGTAACCAGCGTGGTCTTGCGGCGTGTCTGCAGTTGCCGCCGATCGGAGTTCGAGTTCATCCTTAGGACATGCCGATCGCGGCGTTCTCGCGGAAGGCACATGGGCTGACATCGTTGTATCTGATCCTGCCACCATCCACGACCGTGCCACGTTTGACGGACCTCACCAGTATCCGGATGGCATCGCCTGGGTCCTCGTCAACGGCCAAGTCGTCGTGCATCATGGGCAACCCTCCGTCCTGATGCCCGTCATGTTCGTCCCCCGCCCGACAAGAGCGACGAGGAGACCGGACTGAGGGCCGCAGGGAGCTACTTGGCGTCATTACGCATAGACGAGGAGTCAAATGGACGTTCGCTCAGTCCCCAATGATCATCTGACAGAAGACCGGTTCAAGTTCAAGAAACCAACGGATTCATCCCATGGGCGCCAGTGGGGTGCAGCCTTTCCGCGCCGTGGAGGAAGCGCCGCACCAGCAGGTCGGCTGTGCGCCGGGCGCAGTCGAAGGCGCGCGTGTCGCCGCGCAGCTCGTGCCGGAGCAGCAGTCCGCGCAGGGCGCCCAGGTACGAGTGGTTGTGCCCGACGTTGTTCGGATCGAGGATCTCACGGCGCGGTGCCCCGTCCGCGTGGACGGTGTCCCGCAGATGGTGGTCGGCGATGCGTGCGGCCAGATCGAGGCCC
>VFZS01000881.1 GCA_016871095.1 Acidobacteriota bacterium | reverse complement strand
CCTGATTCTGCACCTCAACCCGCTGCAGGAGGCCATCCAGCCGGGGGGCAACACCAACTTCGCCGGGCTGCTCCGCCAGATCGAGCAGGTGTGCCGGGCGCTGCCGGTGCCGGTTATCGTCAAAGAGGTGGGCTGGGGGATCAGCGGCGAGGTAGCCCGGCAACTGGTGGAGGTGGGCGTGGCCGGGATTGACGTGGCCGGCGCCGGCGGCACCGACTGGGCGGCCGTAGAGGCGCGCCTGGCCGATGAGGCGTCGCGGCTGCGCCTGGCGCAGGTGTTTGCCCAGTGGGGGATTCCCACGGTCGAGGCCGTGCTCCAGGTGCGCCAGGCCGTGCCGCAGGCTGTGGTCATCGCCAGTGGCGGGGTGCGCAACGGGCTGGACGTAGCCAAGGCCATCGCCCTGGGGGCCGACGCCGCCGGGCTGGCCATGCCGTTCCTGCAGGCCGCGGCGCGCTCAGCGGAGGCGGTCAAGGAGGAGCTGGCGCAACTCACCGCCGAGCTCAAGCTGGCCATGTTCGCCACCGGCTGCGCCAATCTGGCTGCCCTGCGCCAAGCGCAATGTTCCACGTTCCAAGTTCCACGTTCCACGCCTGACGTTTGATGCTTGGCAATGTTAGATTTCCCCGTCATTGCGAGGAGCATCCATTCGTCGCCCCTGAACGCAGTGAAGGGTCGGCGAATGGATGCGACGAAGCAATCTCCCTCATGGCGCAACAGAGAGATTGCTTCGTCGCGCCGCTCCTCGCAATGACGCGTCACCGGGGGATATAAACGGTGGGTTTTACCTCTCTAGTCTACGCCGCGGCCACCACGGTCGGTCTCATGGTGGTGCTCTTCCTGCTCAGCCAGGCCGTGCTGCGCTACGGGCTGATGCCGCTCAGCGCCGCGCTCTCGCTATCGGGATTCAATCGCCCCCTGTTCTACCTGTTCATCCTGCCCGGCACCGTAGTGCACGAGGCCAGCCACCTCATCGCCTGCCTGCTCACCGGCGTGCGCGTGCGCAGCTTCCAGCTCTTCGCCCCGCAGCAGAACGGTGTCGTCGGCTGGGTGAACCACGACCGGGCGGACATCGTGCGGCGCAATCTCATTGCCCTGGCCCCCTTCCTGGGCGGCAGCCTGATGCTCTACCTCCTGACGAGGCTGGCCTTCCCCGGCGTGGGCCTCAGCCCCGAAAGCTGGGCGGCCACGCCGGGCGACGTCGGCGGGACGCTGCAGACGCTGCTCAGCTCCGTGGGCGAGGCCCTGGGCGGCATTGACCTGGGCAATCCGGTCACGTGGCTTTTCCTCTACCTGGGCTTCTCTCTCGGTTACGGCATTGCCCCCAGCCGCCACGATTTATCGCCCAGCCTGGTGGACGGGGCGATCGTGCTGGGCGGCGTGCTTCTGCTGCGCCTGGCTGATAGTGCCCTGGGCCTTGGCCTGGGCGAGAGTGACGTGGCCAACTCGCTGGCCGGCGGCCTGGCCGGGCTGCTGCAGGGGCTTAATGCTCTGCTGCTGTTCAGCGCCGTGCTCGTGGCTGCCGGCGCTATCGTCCTCATCCCGCTGGCGGCGATCATCTACCGCCTGCGCGGCGGGTGACGCCTCAAAAATGTCAGCTTTGACGGCGAGACCTGACAGGTCTTCAAGACCTGTCAGGTCTGAATTCAGCCCCTTCCTGTTGCTCTGCGGGCTGGGCCTCTGCGCCATCTTCAGCTCCACGATGTCCAAATCGCCGGTGCTGCCCCTCTTCGCCCAGCACCTGGGGGCCAGCAAGGCGGACATCGGCTTTATCGCCGCGGCCAGCACGATCATCGGCATTGTCACCAACCTGCCGGCCGGGGCGCTCTCCGACGTGTGGGGCCGCAAGCGGGTCATCCTGGTGGCCGCCCTGGTTTTCGCCAGCGCCCCGTTCCTGTACTTCTTCGTGACCACGCCCTGGCAACTGGTGGTCGTGCGGGTGTACCACGGGCTGGCTACGGCCATCTTCGGCCCGGTGGCTCTGGCCTACGTGGCCGACCTGTTCCAGCAGCGGCGGGGCGAGAACATGGCCTGGTACTCTTCGGCGACGATGGTGGGGCGCTTCCTG
>VFZS01000880.1 GCA_016871095.1 Acidobacteriota bacterium | reverse complement strand
CTGGAAATCGCTGGCGTTATTGTCCGTGTCCTGGCTATTGCCTGCGCTACCGCCTGGCCGGCGCTCGATGCTCTGCCAGGCTGGTGGCGCTGGGGCGGGTGATCCTTCCACTAGAGCGTTTGTCGCCGTTCCCCAGCCCACAGAGTCAATAAGCGTGCCTGTGTTGGCCGGGCCAAGCCGCAGCCCCACCGCACCCCCGGTGGCCGCTATCGCACTGCCCGTGTACGCATCAGCCGTCACTGTGCCGGTGTATTCTGGGCGAGCCAGGAGGTAGTGGCCACAGGCAGGAATCGTGCTGGTGATTGTCCCGGTCACCCATTGGGCATAGAGGGTGGTGTCTGACGTCCCGGCAGCACTGCGATACACCAGCCGGTAGGGGCCCAGGTCTATGGGGGTGCTGGTCAGGTTGTATAACTCGATGAACTCGTTGGCGGCCTGACCAGTGCCCCCGCCTGTCTGAACTTCGCTGATGACCAGCGTGCTGGAGACAGCCTGGCTGGCGGGCAGCCCAGCCAGGAACAGCAGGGCGAGGAGGGATGAAAGAGCGAACAAGAAGAAGAGCAGGGCTTTGCTAACTACGCCGGCATGGTGCTGCATGGAACACCTCCTCTCCGCTGAGTGATGAGAGACGGGTGGTTCTTCATCGCTCGTCCCTCGTCCCTCATTCCTCATCACATGGCAATCTGTAAACGCGCCTGGGCCAGCACTTTACTACCTATACAACGGAAAAAGCCCCCGCTGGATACGGCCTGCGGAGGCAATTTTGGTGTGCGCCACCCCTCTCCCTGTCAGGGAGAGGGTGCGCCCTGGATTCGCTCACGGCTTTTGTGCCTCCAGTTGTTGGATCAGTTCTTCCAGAGCCGGCTTCTCGCTGGCTGGCGCCAGGTCTCTGGCCAGCCTGGCCTCGGCCAGAGCCTCTTCCCGGCGCCCCCATTGTTGGTAGAGGGTGGCCAGGCTCTTGTGGCTGCGGTAGTCTTGCGGATCCAGGGCGCGGGCATACTCATACGCTGTCCTGGCCGGTTCCAGGGCTTCGGCCGCCCGATAGGTATCGCCCAGGAGCAGGGCGGTCTCCATTATCGGGCCCTTCAGGCGCGGCCCATGGCTATTGGGGCTCAAGGTCACTGTTTTCTGATAGTATTCCAGGGCCTTCGCCAAATTCTGGGCCCTTTCCGCCGGCGTAGGCGCCATCTTTGCCCACTGCTGGTATAGATCGCCCAGGTTCCAGGGGTAGTCGGGCTCCAGGGGACTGAGTTCCCTGGCCCTCTCTAACTCCTGGCGGGCCTCCTCAAACCACAGGAGCCGCTGTGACGCAGTTGAGAGCCCCAGCACCCTGGCGAAGGTGTCTATGCCTAGATAGAGATGATAGACGGGCTGATCTGGGGCCAGACTCAGGGCGCGGCGATAGAAGCCACTGCTCTGGTCGTACTGTCTGGCCTCACTATATATCATCCCCAGGTTATAGTAAATGTCCGCCTGGATAGAACTCAGGTTGGTGACGAAAACCAGCCCCGCCGTGGCCAGGCCCAGCAGCGGATAGAGCCACCAGGTAGTGCGGCGCCATAGAACAGGTGGCAGAGGCACTCTCATCCTCAGCAGAGCGATGGCAATCACCACCACGGCCAGGAACAGGAACAGGTAATAAATAGTGACCGTGTCCACCAGAGCAGCCCCGCCCCGGGCTGCTGCGCTGCGGCTGACAGGGACGAAGACGAGCAGAAAGGCCAACAACCAGCCCAAAGAAATCGGGCTGTAGGCTAGAAGAGAGGAGGCTATCCCCCGGCCGCTGAGAGAGGAGGCCTTCCCCATCGTCTCCGCCATGGCCGCCAGGCCACAAAAGAGCCAGGTGACGGCCATAATTCCCAGCAGGAAGAAGTCCTTCCCCTGGAGCTGGAATTGAAAGGTGATGAATTCGAAACCCAGGGTCATCAGGATCAGGCCCGCCAGCAGGGCATAAGCCAATAGCGGGCTGTCCCAAAGTCCACGGTCCAGGCGGTCTACGGGGCGCGCCGGCGTTGGAGGTCGCTTCGGGGGGCGCTTCTCACGGTGCTTGCTGGGGGTGGTGACCGGCGGGAC
>VFZS01000879.1 GCA_016871095.1 Acidobacteriota bacterium | reverse complement strand
AGGCGCGGAGCCCGGCTCGGTCGCAACTTTTTTCGATCGGGCGGGTAATCCCCTGGTGTCCGGGGCAGCCGGCCCGACCGCTCGCTCACGCTCGCGGCTCCGCAAGTGGCACTGTGCGCGGATACGCTTACCGAGCCGCGCGCGTCAGCAAGCGGTCCCCGAGACTGAGGGACTACCCGGGCAGTCGGACTAGGACCGGCAACGCGCCACCGCGGCGCGCCAGCCCTCGAACAGCTCTTCCCGCCGGGCAGGCTCCAGCCGAGGCTCGAATACCCGCTCCACCCGCCAGAAGCTCTCGATTTCCGCGGCGTCGCGCCAGAAACCCGTGGCCAGGCCCGCCAGGTAGGCCGCGCCCAGGGCCGTAGTCTCGATGTCCGCCGGGCGCACAACGGGGCAGCCCAGCACATCCGCCTGGAACTGCATCAGGAAATCGTTGGCCGCCGCGCCCCCGTCCACGCGCAGCTCGCGCAACTGCTCGCCCGCATCCGCCTGCATGGCCTCCACCAGTTCCCGGGTTTGATAGGCGATGGCCTCCAGGGCCGCCCGCACGATCTGGGCGCGCCCCGAGGCGCGAGTCAGCCCGCTGAGCACCCCGCGCGCGGTGGAGTCCCAGTGCGGCGCGCCAAGGCCCACGAAGGCCGGCACGAAGTACACCCCACCCGTGTCCGGCACGGACGCCGCCACGGCTTCCGACTCGGCCGCGCTCCGAATCAACCCAAGCTGGTCCCGCAGCCACTGTATGGTCGCTCCCGCGATGAATACGCTGCCCTCCACCGCGAACTGGGACCGCTGGTCCGTCGAGGCCGCCCGCGTGGCCAGCAACCGGTTGCGCGACACCGGCAGGCGCTCCCCGGTGTGCATCAGGGCGAAACATCCTGTCCCATAAGTGTTCTTGGACCGTCCGTGCTGGAAACAGGCCTGCCCCACCAGCGCCGCCTGCTGGTCTCCGGCGATGCCCGCGATGGGTATCTCCGCTCCCAGGTGCTCCGCCCGGCACGCGCCCACCACGGCGCTGGATGGCTCGATGCGCGGCAGCATGACCCGCGGGACGTCGAAAACGCCTAGCAACTCGTCGTCCCAGCCGCCGGTTTCCAGGTTCATGAGCATGGTGCGGGAAGCGTTGGACGGATCGGTCACGTGCGCCACGCCTCCGGTCAGCTTCCAGATCAACCACGTATCGACGTTGCCGAACAGCAGCTCGCCGTCGCGCGCCTTCGCTCGCGCCTCGGGCACGTGGTCCAGAATCCATCGCAGCTTGCTGGCCGAGAAATAGGCGTCTATCACCAGGCCGGTCCGTGCGGAGATGCGGGCCGCATAGGGAGAAGCCGCCAGCTCCGCGCAGAAATCGGCCGTCCGGCGGCACTGCCAGACGATGGCCGGAGCCACCGGCCGCCCCGTCGCGCGCTCCCACACCACGACGGTTTCACGCTGGTTGGTGATGCCCGCGCCCCTGATCTCCGCGGGCCTGGCCCCTGTTTTCTCCAGCAGCCGGCGCGCGGCCTCCATCTGCGCCGCCCAGATCTGGAGCGCATCCTGCTCCACCCAGCCCGGCCGCGGATAATGGCACTGCACCGGGCTGGATTCCATGCCCGCGCACCGCCCCTGCTCGTCGTACAGCGCCGCCCGCGCGCTGGTGGTTCCTTCGTCCAACGACAGTATGAATGGCACCTCCGCATTATACGGCGGCCCGCGGGTGCTGTAATATTCTCATGCGCACCATCGCCGCCCTGCTGGCTTGCTCGCTGAGCCTCGCCGCCGTCGAGCGCCGCGACCTCCCGCGTCATCTCATCGGCGCATCCGAGCCGCTGACCCCTCCGAGCGCCGCCCCGCCGCGTGCTATCGCCCGGGATTTCACCCGCAATCTGGCCCTGTCCCATGGACTGGCCGCCTCGGATCTCGAGGGGCTGTACGTGTCCAAGGAGTACCGCACCGCCCACAACGGCGTCACTCACCTGGTCTTCCGCCAGCAGTTCCACGGCCTGGACGTCTACAACGCCGAGTGGACGGTCAATGTGGATCGTGACGGCAGGGTGCTCAATGCCGGCGGCGCACTCGCCCAGCAGCCCGCCGCCG
>VFZS01000878.1 GCA_016871095.1 Acidobacteriota bacterium | reverse complement strand
GCCGGCAAGGATGCCGGCTCGCAAGCGTGGACGCTCGCCCCACCAAAGGCTCCAGAATCTTCGCGGCGCGCAAAGAAACTCAGCGAGTGTAGTACAGCTATAGTGCCGTCGTCCCAACTCTGCTCTCAGGCCTTATTGTGGGGCGGTCCCCCTGGACCGCGGGCCGGCCCCCTGGCCGGCCCTCGTCTGCCGGGCCGGGGGGGTCGGCGCGGCTCAGGGGAGCCGCTAAACCATGCCCCGCAAGTCCAGCAGGTACATCTGGCGGCCGTGGCCGGCGTGAGGGGAGTCGATCGAGACCCAGCGGCCGTCCGGGCTGAAGCGCGGATGCAGGTCGCAGCGCCACTCGCCGGTGTATTCACGAGGTGAGAGGAAGCTGCCCAGTTCCACCCGCTTCCCGGCGCGGGTGTCGTACACGTACAGGTGCTGGAGGCGCTGCTGGTCCGGGTAGGTGTCGTTGAGGATCCAGCGCCCGCCCGGCAAATAGGAGCAGTGGCCATTGACGGTCATCACCTCCGGGCCTATGGCCTCCACCTTCTCGCTGCGGTCCTCGTACAGGTAGAACTTGTCGCCGCGCGAAGGATGCCAGGCCCAGGCCAGCACGTGCCGCGGGTCCCGCCAGATGAAGTGTGAGGTCCTCCCGTGGGGATCCAGCACGTGGAGGTTCCCGCCGTCCGGGTCCGCCGTGAACATGCGCGTGGCGAAACTGGTCCCCTCCTTGGGCCCGCGCCAGCGATGCAGGAAGATGAAGCGCTTCCCGTCGGGCGCCACCAGCAGGTGGTTGAACCAGTGCTTGGCGCCGCTCCAGTCGCCATGGGGATTCGGGACGCGCGCAGCCTGAGCGAAGGACAGGATCAGTTGCCGCTTCCCGGTACGGAGGTCCATGCGCCAGATGCCGGCGTCCTCGGGGACCGCCACGCTCGCATTCGGATCCGGGATGCCCGCGTAGCCGTAGCCCGGGCGGCAGTCATTCAACCGGCGGAAGTCCGGCGCCACCGCCCAGCGCGCGTCAGGCGAGAGGGCGTAGACAGGCCCCGGCAGGGTGCGCAGCCGGCGCGTCTTCACGTCCAGGATGCGCGCCACGAACTGGTCCCCTTCGCGGTCGTTCCAGATGACTTCGCTCTTCGATCCGGGCAGCCACTGGAGCATGGCCCCCTGCTGCCAGTTCCAGGCGCGCGAGCGGCCCAGCTCGGACCAGCGGTCGCCATCCTGAAGGTCGATCATGCCCAGGCGGATCACGTCGTCGGGCTTGGGGGAGCGGTGCTCGAAATTCACTGCCATGCCTAGCGCATAACGTCCGGAGGGATCGAATTGCAGCTTGTCGTAGTAGGAGAACCAGTGGAAGCCGGGCCCCCGGGTGATGGCGCGCAGCGGCGGCGCGGCGGCCGCCAGCCCCAGCGTGCTCATCAGAAAACCGCGGCGGTGCGTGCGCATACAGGTCTCGAACCTCACCAGTCTATAATGAAGGGAGCGGTACGGCGGATGCCCTCCTTCTACCTGGAGACTTTCGGCTGCCAGATGAACGAGCACGACTCGGAGCAGGTGGCCGGTCTGCTCGCCGCACAGGGCTACCGCCGCGTCGCGACCCCGCAGGAAGCCGACCTGGTGCTGTACAACACGTGCAGCGTGCGCGAGAAGGCCGAGCGGAAGGCCTTCAGCCGCCTGTCGGAATGGCGGCGCGGGCGGGCGGATGGCAAAGTGATCGGCGTGCTGGGCTGCATGGCGCAGCGGCGGGGCGAGGAGATTCTCGGTCGCGAGCCCCAGGTGCGTTTCGTATGCGGCCCCGCCAGCTACCGGCGCCTGCCGGAGTTCCTGGCGCGGCTCGAGGCCGGCGAGCGGCGGGTGGCCGGGCTGGAAGCCGCCGATGGTGAGACCTTCGAAACGCCGCTCATCCAGCGCGACAGCCCGTTCCGCGCTTACGTCACTATCGTGGAAGGCTGCGACAAGTCGTGCGCCTACTGCGTGGTGCCGTCCGCGCGGGGGCGGGAGCGCAGCCGTGCCAGTGAAGCCATCCTGGCGGAGGCGCGCCAGCTCGCCGCCGAGGGTTACACCGAGGTGCAGTTGCTGGGGCAGAACGTGAAC
>VFZS01000877.1 GCA_016871095.1 Acidobacteriota bacterium | reverse complement strand
CACCCGCAGACGATGCCCCTTCGGGATAGTGATGCCCGTCTGCCACAGATCCAGCTTGTACTCGTAGACCTGGCCGGGCTTGAGCAGCTCGGGCTTCTTGGTGGACTGGCGAAAGCGGGCCCGGATCTTACCCCCGGCCAGGTTGAAGAGCTTGCCCTTCTCGTCCACCTCGATCAGGGTCATGAACCAGTCGGTGTCGCGGGCCGAGGAGGAGGCGTAGAGCGTGGCCGAGATCGGGCCGGCGAAGGTCAGCGGCTCCTTGAACGGCTCAGTGACGTAGACCAGGATGTCGCGCCGCGCCTGGGTGACTTTCTCGTGGTGCGCTTCGCGGATCTTCTTCTTCTCGTCGGCGGAGCGGGTGATCTTTTCCTCTTCCTCGGTTTCTTCGAAGTAGGAGGGGACCGGCGTGGGTTCGCCGGGATCGTAGGTGTAGCGGTCCGGCTGGCCGCCGGCCGCGGGAAGCTGGGTAGTAAGTCGGCCGTCACCCATGGAGGTGTTGGCGCTGCCGCCGCTCGCCAGGTACCACTTCTCGAAGCGCGTCACCGGAAGCGGGTAGACCGGCCCTTCCAGCCACTGGTTCGAACCCATGGCGAAGATCTTCACCAGCGGCTCCTGGAGGATGCCGTTGTCGATGCCCTTGAGCCAGTAGTCAAACCAGCGGAGGTAGTCGCGCTGCAAGTCGAGGAGGGCCTGCGCGCCGAAGTCGCGGTCTCCGAGACGGCGGGAGGCCGTGTCGGTGTGGCCCCACGGTCCCAGCACCAGCTTCTGGTTGGGGTGCCCGTGCCGCTTCATGCCCAGGTAGTTCAGTTTCGAGCCGATGCCGTTCCCGTCGAACCATCCCGACTGGTGAAACACCGGGATGCGCACGTTCTTCAGGCGGTCCGAGAAACTGGCCTGCTCCCAGTAGGCATCGTTGGAGGGGTGCTGGATCCACCTGCGCCAGTACGAGTTCTCCTTCCCCAGGACGGCCTTGTCCAGGTCAATGACCGGCAGCGGCAGCAACAACTGCATGTATTTCTTCTCGCCGATGCGGCTCCGCGCGACCCCGCCCAGGTCCGCGGTGGCGTTGCTGTCCTGGATGTCCGCCCACCAGATGGCGCCCAACATGAAGAACGTGCCGTATTCGTAGGGGAAGTTGTAGAAGGGATCCGGCGGCGCCACATTGGGGATGATCGCGGCCAGGTGGGGCGGGCGCTCCCGGGCGGCCTGCCATTGCACCCAGCCCAGGTAGGAACCGCCAATCATCCCGACTTGGCCCGTGGACCAGGGCTGGCGGGCGAGCCACTCGATGGTGTCGTAGCCGTCCTTGGCTTCGTTGACGAAGGGCTCCCAGACGCCGGGGGAGGAGAACCTGCCGCGGCAATCCTGCACCGCCACCACGTAGCCGCGCCGCGCGTAGTAGCGCGCCTGTAGCTCGACCATCTCCTTCTTGTAAGGCGTGCGCACCAGGATGACGGGGAACCTGCCCTCGCCCGCCGGCAAGTACAGGTCCGTGGCCAGCTTCAGCTTGTCCCGCATAGGCACGCCCACCCCGCTCTGGACCTTGACCTCGTACCTGGCGGCCGACAGCAGCGGGTCGCTCGCGGGGGCCTGCCGCAGGATCTCGTAGCCCTCGCGCACGAACGCCGCGTGCTGCTGCGGAACGTCCGCCAGGTAGAGCTTCGCCCCGGCATCGACCCAGATGGTGATGTCGATGCCGGCCAGGCTGTAGACGTAGCGGGAGAATGCGACATCCTTTCCGCCGACGCTGCGCTCGGTCTTGTCCTTGAACTCGAGCGAGCCCTCCATGACCACGCCGGGCGTGATCACCAGCGGGAAACCCTGCTTGCCGCCCTTAGCGTGGTCGTAGAGCCGCACGGCCTGTCCCATCAGCACCGGGCCATAGTTGTCGAAAAGGCGGGCCCCGGGCTTGATCTTCTCGGTGGTGGTCTTCTCCTTGAAGGTCCGCCGCAGCTCGTCGCCCTCGCGGACGGCGACGATCGGTCCGGTAGGCGCCTTCATTTCGATCTTCACCCACCGGCCCTCCCGGTCCACCGCCACGGCCGTGCTGATGACCACACTCTGGCCGGCCATCGAGACGGT
>VFZS01000876.1 GCA_016871095.1 Acidobacteriota bacterium | reverse complement strand
ACCGTGGCCAGGCCCACTCCGGTCCCGTCGAAGTCCTCCCGCCGGTGCAGCCGCTGGAACACCCCGAAGAGCTTGTCGGCGTACTTCATGTCGAAACCCACTCCGTTGTCGCGGACGTAGAATGCGTTGCCCCGCGTCCCGGACTCGCACCCCACCTCGATGACGGTCCGCGGCCGGATACGCGTGAATTTCAGCGCGTTCGACAGCAGGTTGACCCACACCTGCTTGACGAGCGCCGGGTCGCAGTCCGCCGGCGGAAGCTCGCCTACCCGCAGGTCCATTTCCCGGTCCGCCATCTCGTGCCGCAGGTCGCGGAGCGCCGCCTCAACCAGTGCCCGCTGCTCGGCAAGCCGGCGCGCGGGCTCCCGCCGCCCCATCCGGGAGAGGGCCAGCAGGTCGTCCACCATCGAGGCCATCTGCTGGGCGCCCTCTCGAATGCGCTCGAGCCAGCGCCGGCTGTCGCCCTCCAGCCGCGCGCCGGCTTCCTCCAGCAGCAGCTTCGAGTAGCCGTCGATGTGCCGCAGCGGCGCCCGCAGGTCGTGCGACACCGAGTAGGTGAAACTCTCCAGCTCGGCGGTCCGCTCGCGGACGCGCACTTCCAGCTCGGCACGCACGCGCTGGAGGTCAGCCTCGGAGCGCTCGAGCGCGGCGCGCGCCAGCTCCGCCTGAGCCGCACGGCGCTGGGCAGTCAGCGCGAGGTACACCGCCGCGGTAGCCAGGGCGCTGAGCAACAGGCCCGTCACTAAGCCTACCGAGGGGAGCACCAGTTCGGGCAGCGGCAGCAGGGCCTGGCGGGCCGTCTCCACGCTGACGCCCACCAGCCGGGCATGCGCCTCGATATGCGCCTCCTCGGCGGCCTCCATGGCCTGCCATAGGCACAGCGTGGACGTCAGCGTCGCCAGGCCCACCGGAAGCGGCAGCCACCTTGGCGGGCCCGCAACCTGGGCTTGTTCCCGCCGCCAGGCCAGCGTCACCAGGCCCACTCCCGTGATGGTAAAACCCGCCGCGCCGTGTACCGCCATCCGGGTCATGACCTTCCACCAGCCGTACGTGGGAAGCTCCAACGAGTAACCCGCCAGGGCAATCGCCCCCAGCGAGAAAACCATGGAGCCCGACAACGCACCTGGCAGGCCCCCGTGCCCTCTGTGGCGAAAGCCGCTGGGTAAGGCAAGGCCGATGCCCGTCAGCAGGAAGCACAGCGCGGCGTTGGGCGGCATCCGGTCCGGAAAGGGGATTTCAGCAGCCAGGCGCCTGGCCAAGGTAAGGTCGACTCCGAACTCGACCCCGAGACTCCACTCCACCAGCGAAACGGCCCCGCCGGCTGCGACCAGCAGCCCGACGACGAGCGCCACTCTGTTCCAGCGCAGCGTGGCCGCCAGCAACGCGACACCTGACAGCAGAAAAGCCAGTGCCGAGACCGGCGGCATCGCAGGTAGCCCGGGCGCGCCGTGAATCAGCCTCAAGTTGCCCGTAGCCCAGCCCGCCAAGACGGCCAAACCCAGCCCCGCGGTCGCGGCCCCCGCTCCAGCCGCCAGCCACCCAGCCATGGCCACGGGGTCGCGCGTTTCCTTCATCATCCGCCTCCCCCGTTACATCGGATTCCCGGGCGGCGAACAACACCCACAACGCCACAAAAGACCCCCACGGGGACAGACGGAACGTGCCCCTCCGCGGGCTTCAGCCCTTAATGACTCCCATGGGGCGTAGGCGAGCCATCTTATGCGACAGACCCGCTGCGTGGACCACCTCGATGACCTCGTCCACGTTCTTGTACGCCTCGGGGACCTCCTCAAGGATGCCGTCCCGCGTCTCGCTGCGCACCAGGATGCCCTGCTCCTCGAGCCGCTTCTGGACCTCGCGGGCATCCCGCCCCTTGCGGGCGGCGGTCCGGCTCATCAGGCGCCCCGCGCCGTGGCACACGCTGCCGAAGGTCTCCCGCATGGCGCCCTCGGCGCCAGTGAGCACCCAGGAGGCCGTGCCCATGCTGCCGGGAATCAGCACCGGCTGCCCCACCTCGCGGTAGGCGGCCGGCAGCTCCCGATGCCCGGGCGGGAAGGCGCGCGTGGCCCCTTTGCGGTGCAC
>VFZS01000875.1 GCA_016871095.1 Acidobacteriota bacterium | reverse complement strand
ACCGGCTTGCGCTGGCCGAAGCGGTCCACCCGCCCATTGCGCTGCTCCAGGCGGTTGGGGTTCCAGGGCAGTTCGTAGTGGATGATCTGCGCCGCAGCGTGCTGCAGGTTGATGCCCTCAGAGATGGCGTCGGTGGCGATGAGCACCGCTTTCTTCGCTCGCTCGAAGGCCAGGAACTGCTCGCCGCGCTGGCGCTCGTTCATGCTGCCCTCGATGGTCACCAATTCGACATCGGTGTAGCGCGTGTCACCACTGATTTGCTCGGCCAGATAGTTAAGCGTGTCCACGTAACGGGTGAAGATGATGACTTTAGGATACACGCGCAGCCGTTCGCGCAGAGTGGCATCCAGCAGCTTCTGCAGCTTGCTGTCTCGGCTGGGGGTTACTTTCTCGGCCTTAGCCTGGACTGCCATTAGCTCTTCCAGTTCGTGGTGAATGGCCTCCTCGCCCGGGCCAAATAACGTGCGCTCCAGTCGCCGGCCAGCCTCTTCGTCATCCAGTCGCTCGCCAGGATCCTCGTCCAGCACGTTGGCCCGCGCCACATCTGGTGGGATGCCTTCCTCGGCCTGGGCGGCTAAACGCCGTGCCAGCCGGTCCTCCAACCGCTTGCGGCGGTTTCTCAGGGACTGGCGTAGCGCGGCGGGTGAGCTCAAGGCGCGCTTGTGGAAGTGCATCACCGTCCAGTGGGCCAGGATTGACGCTTGCCCTGAGCCAAGCCGAAGGGATCGTTCCTCCTCGGCGGCTCTGGCCAGCACCCGCTCGCCGTATTCCTGCACCGCCCGAATGGCCTCGGCCTCGTACTGACTTGGCGCTACGATCACTTCAGCCTGGTCCCGCTTGGGGAAAGGGCTCTTGGTGGGATCATCCTGAAACCACAGCTCCACGTCTTCCCGCCGGCGCTGGCACACGTGCCGCCGGGCCACGGAGCGGATGATCTGCGGAGCGTGCTGCGGCCCGTCCACGGCGCCCACATCCAACATGTGCAACAAACTGGCAAAGGAGTCGGTGTAGCCGTTGTGGGGCGTGGCGGTGAGGAATAGAAGGTGGCGGGCGTGAGGGGCCAGCGCCTGGGCCAGCCCCCAGCGGTCCATGCGCACCCGCTGGTCGGGGCCACTCTGGTGGGGCTTGGCCACCTGGTGCGCCTCGTCGAAGATCACGATGTCCCAGGATTGTTCCAGGATCTGGTTCTTGATAGCGGGCTGCTTGGCGTAGTCCACCGAGGTGATCAGGCAGCGATGGTACTCCCAGGGATTGGCCCCGGCTGGTAGTTCTCGCTCCATCTCCCGTCGGTGCCGCGACGAGATGATGCGGGCGTCAATGTGGAAGAAGTAGTCCAGGGCCTCGCGCCACTGCTCGCGCAGGCTGGCGGGGACGATAATCAACATTCGGCTGGCCATCTGGCGGGCCAGGAGTTCGGTAGCAATCAGGCCCGCCTCAATGGTCTTCCCCAGGCCAACGTCATCGGCCAAGAGCATGCGCACTCGCGGCGTCTCCAGGGCCATCACCACCGGCACCAGTTGGTAGTCTTTCGGAATCACGCGCGACCGTTGCAGGCTGACCAACGGCGCTGACCCGTGCAGCAGGCTCAGGCGATACGCCTGCAACAGGAGCTGCTGGGTCTGAACGTGGCCCAGTCGGTCCGCAGAAGGTAGGGCCAATCGGCTGGGCTTGATGTTCTCAAAGGGGATGTAGAACTTCTGCTGCTCGGGCTGGCCGGCATCAATAGTCGTGGCAACCAGGACGGTCCCTTCCTGGGCGTCTACACGCCACAGCCTGGAGCGATTAGTGATCACTGTGCCTGGAGCAAACGTTGGTGTTTGCATACATTCGTCCTGGTATTTTAGTTATCGCCCTCACTATGCAAGGGGATTCTCCAACGACCGTTTTGCGCCTGCTCAATGTAGAGTGTATCGAACGGGGAATTCTCCGGCAGCACAAGCACGAGCCTGAAGACGTCGTCCCAGTCGTATCCAGGGAGATGCTCGAGGATGGCCTCCTGCAGGTCCGCACTGGGTGAGCGCTTCAGGGATTCAAGCATGTAGAAGTAATGGGTTCGCTTCCCTGTCAACTCAGCCAGTTCTGCGGGAGTGA
>VFZS01000874.1 GCA_016871095.1 Acidobacteriota bacterium | reverse complement strand
CCGACCACAGAGCGGGTGGAAGGGATGCGTGATCCGAAACCGCATGTCCAGTCCATTCGCTCTGCGTGTAGTTGAAGCTGAAGATGAAGCCGGCGGGCAAGCCAAGGAGGCTGCTGAAATAGCCCTGGAGCCGGTCCGCGGAGCACAAGCTGAAGCTTATGCCACACGGCAAATCACGGACTTGCGCCCCCGCGTGGGGCGAGCCTGAGCTTGCCCACGGGCTTTTTCAGCAGCCTCATTAAGCATGCCCCACGTGGGCCGTAACCCATTGATTTGCCTGGTGGGACAAGCTTCAGCTTGTCGCCATGGGCTGCTAAACTGCAACCATGACTCCATCCAGGCGTTCCTTCATGAAATTCTCAGTGGCTGTGGCGTCCACCGGGGCCACCGCTGCCAGCGTTCTGGGGGCCAATGACCGGCCCACGTACGGACTGATCGGGGCCGGAAACCGCGGGCGCGGGGTCAGCCAGGCGTTCCAGAAGCTCGGCGCCCGCTGCGTGGGGCTGTGCGAGGTCTACGAGCCTAATCTCGAGCAGGCGCGCAAGCAGTCGCCTCCCGATGCGCGCGCTTACGTGGACCACCGGGAGATGCTGGCGCAGCCGGGCCTCGACTTCGTGCTCGTCGCCACGCCGGATCACCACCATTGCCCCAACCTGCTGGACGCGCTGGCGGCGGGCAAGGACGTCTACCTCGAGAAGCCCCTGTCGATGTCGCTGGAAGAAAGCGCGCGCATGGTAGCCGCGGTGCGCCAGAGCCAGCAGATCGTGCAGGTGGGCATGCAGCGGCGCAGCATGGAGTTCATGTGGCAGGCCAGGAAGCTGGTGGATGAGGGCATCCTGGGAACCATCTCGGCGGTGAAGCCCATGTGGAACTGGCACTTCTCGAAGCCCATCGACCACTCGCCGCTCGAGGGCAAGCTCGACTGGGAGCGGTTCCACGGCGCGGCTCCGCGGCGGCTGCCCGAGCCCGGCCGCTTCCGCTGGTGGCGCGGCTTCTGGGACTATTCCGGTGGCAACATGACCGACCAGGGCACCCACCTGATGGACGTGGTGCAGTGGATGACCAACTCGGGGCCGCCGCGCGCCGCCGTCTGCCACGGCTACATCGCCAAGATGAACGGCGCGGAGGTGCCGGACGTGTTCTGCGCCGTGTTCGAGTATCCGGGTTTCATGGTCACCTGGACGCTGAACTACGCCACCTCGTATCAGAACGACTGGTCCATCGTGTTCCACGGCGACCGGGCCTCGATGGTGATGGATCGCCTGGGCTGCCGCATCTGCCAGGATCCGGGGTTGCAGAGTGACCCCTGGAACCTGCGCGGGGACCTGCCGCTGATCCGCGAGATCAAGGACACCGGCACGGGCATGGAACACCAGCAGAATTTCTTGGACTGCATCCGCTCACGGAAGCAGCCCAACTGCACGGTGGAAACCGCGGCGGCGGCGGTGGCCGGCCCGCACCTGGCCAATGTGGCCTACCGCGAGCAGCGCCGGGCGCGGCTGTCGGACGACGCGGCACGGCCGGTGTAGAGCGGGTCCAGCACGGGCCCGGCGGCCGTGACGCACTCGCGAGCATGAAGACCCTCGCACAGGACGGGGTGTCCACGAGGGACACCCTGGTCCTTCCACCCCACCAGAGGCGCACACCTCAGCCTGCCGCGGCGAGCTTCAACTCACCGTTCCGCTTGGCCCATGCTCCCCTGTGCTGCTGCCCACCACTCTCTCCGCGGCCCGCGACGATTCTGGAGCCGCCTGTGGGGCAAGCGTCCACGCTTGCAACCCGGCATTCCTGCCGGCTTCTCCGCCCCACTGGGTTTGGATGCGGCTATGCCGCGCTGTGCTAGATTGAAGTTGAGAAGCGCTCGTTGCGCTTCCGCGCGACCCCGGAGAGATGGCCGAGTGGTTGAAGGCGCACGCTTGGAAAGCGTGTATAGGGGAAACTCTATCGAGGGTTCGAATCCCTCTCTCTCCGCCACCGCTAACCGCGGGGCAGCGCGCCTATGCGGCGCAGCGGCAGCCCCCCAGGCGCCAGGGCCGCTAACCGCGGGGCAGCGCGCCCATGCGGCGCAGCGGCGGCCCCCCAGGCGCCAGGGCCGCTAACCG
>VFZS01000873.1 GCA_016871095.1 Acidobacteriota bacterium | reverse complement strand
GCGCGGGCTGCTGGAGTTGGGGTACTCGGATGGCGACATCCGCAAGATCATGGGGGAGAATCTGATTCGAGTCATGAAGCAGGCCGAGCAGGTCGGCCGGGAGATGAGCCGATGAGTGGGGTAGACGATCGTTTATCGTCGTCTGCCAGCCGGCGTCAAGTGCCTTGGCCGGGCAGACCACAAAGAACGATGGTCTGCCCCACGGAGCCGATGATGCGGCGTCGCCAGTTCCTGCAAACCGCCGCCGCCCCGCTAGTGGCGGCCCCTCCGCGTAGCCGGAAGAGGATCGCCGCCCTGTCGACCACCTACCATGTGCGCTCGCACAGCGACAACTTCATCACGCGGTTCCTGGAAGGCTACTGGATCAACCAGAAGTACTTCCCGCCGCCGTGCGACATCGTGTCGCTGTACGTCGATCAGATCCACCCGGCCGACATCAGCCGGAAGCTCTCCTCGGCGTATGGATTCAAGCTTTACCCGACCATCGCGGAGGCGCTGACGCTGGGCGCCGGCAAGCTGGCCGTGGACGGAGTGCTGCTGATCGGCGAGCATGGCGACTACCCCGCCAACGAGAAGGGCCAGAAGCTGTACCCGCGGTACGAGTTTTTCGAGCAGGTGGTGAAGGTCTTTCGGGATTCCGGGCGTTCGGCGCCTGTTTTCGTTGACAAGCACCTCTCCTACGATTGGGGCAAGGCGAAGCGGATGTACGACCAGTCGCGGGAACTGAAGTTCCCGCTGATGGCCGGCTCGTCCGTGTCGGTAACCTTCCGGCGGCCGGAGCTGGATTTCCCCCTGGGTACGGAGTTCGACGACGCCATCGCGCTGGGCGGCGGCTGGATCGAGGATGGCGGCCTGTTCCACAACCTGGAGACGCTCCAATGCTTCGTCGAGCGGCGCCGCGGCGGGGAGACGGGCATCCGCGCCGTCCAGCGGATGGAAGGCGAAGCGGTCTGGAAGGCGGCCGGCCAGGGGCGCTGGTCACGCGAGCTGATGCAGGCCGCGCTTGCGCGCGGTTCGAGAGTGCCGCCGGGCCGGCCGGAAGAGCTCGTGAAACATCCTGTGGCGTGTTTCCTGGAATACCACGACGGGTTCAGGGCGACCGTCCTGATGCTGGGCGGGCTGGTCAGCGAGTACCTCGCAGCCTTCCGCGTGAAGGGGCAGCGGGAGGTCGCCTCCACCAACTGCTACGTGCCGATTGAGAATTCGAACAACTTCAGCCCGCTGGTGGACGCTATCGCGCGGATGTTCCTCACCGCGAAGACCGACTACCCGGTGGAGCGGACGCTGCTGACCACGGGCGCGCTGGCCATGCTGATGGAGTCCCGCTACCAGGGGCAAAAGCGCTTGGAGACGCCCATGTTGAAAGTCACTTACCAGGCGCCCAAAGCTTCCTATTTCGCGCCAGGGATGGGGTCGTGATGGCACAGACGCTGGGAGACGTGGTCCAAGCCGGCGCCCGCGTGGAGAAGGTCGCCGGCGGCTTCCAGTTCACCGAAGGCCCGGTGTTCAGCCGCATCGGTTTCCTGCTATTCAGCGACATCCCGGCGAACCGGATCATGAAATATTGGTTGCCCCCGGGACGCAAGCCGGAACTCACCGTGTTCCGTGAGAATTCAAACGCCGCCAACGGGCTCACCTTCGATCACCAAGGGCGGCTGCTGGCCTGTGAAGGGAAGCCCGGCCGCGTGACGCGTACGGAGAAGGACGGCAGGATCACGGTGCTGGCGGAGCGGTTCGAAGGCCAGCCGCTCGGACGGCCGAACGACCTGGTGTACGCAATCGATGGATGCATCTACTTCAGCGATCTGCCGGCGGGTGTGGTCTACTACATCAACCGCAAGGGCGAGCTCAAGGTGGCCACTAAGGAGGTAGCCGGGCCCAATGGGGTCGCGCTGAGCCCGAACCAGCTCATCCTCTATGTGGCGGATGTCAAACAGAAGAACATCCGGGCATTCGACATAGCGGGGGACGGCTCAATCGCCGACGGGCGGCGCTTCGCGGACGTGCGCGCCGATGGCATCAAGACCGACGAAGAAGGAAATCTCTACGCCGCCTCGGCCGGCGGCATCTGGGTCTTCACTGCGCAAGGGAAGCCCCTGGGCGCCATCGAG
>VFZS01000872.1 GCA_016871095.1 Acidobacteriota bacterium | reverse complement strand
CCTTCTCCTCCGGCGCGTTGTCGATGGAGTCGAAACTGCGGAACTTCACCTTGGGGTTGGCCTTGGCCAACACCCGGGTCATGGCCGCCGTCAGGGTGGTCTTGCCGTGATCGATGTGCCCGATCGTCCCCACGTTGACGTGCGGCTTGCTGCGGTCGAATTTCTCCTTAGCCATATCAGAAAACCCTCAAACGCCTCTTCTTCTGTCTGCTGGTCGAAAAGGCGGGACTGGAAACCTGGAGCCGATGACCGGAATTGAACCGGTGACCTCGTCCTTACCAAGGACGCGCTCTACCAACTGAGCTACATCGGCTCTGCGAACTCACTGGGCCGGCCTCTACCGCCGGGCCCGCTCCTGGGCGCTCTGGTGGACGGGGGAGGATTCGAACCTCCGTAGCCCGCAAGGGGCGGCAGATTTACAGTCTGCTGCCATTAACCACTCGGCCACCCGTCCACGGCCCCACCTGTCCCCAGAGGCATCTACCCACGGGAACCCGGCTTGGAGCTGGCGGAGGGATTTGAACCCCCGACCCTCTGATTGCAAAACCCTTTGGAATCAGTGGCTTAGCGTCCATGCCGTCCATTTTCAACACGTTCTATCAACTCAGATTCTACCACGTCTAGCGAAACCGCGCCTTTTCTACCCTGCTGGTTACGTTCGTGGTTACGGTCGCTCCGGGCCTACGCCGCCGGTTTTCGCCCCGGCTTCGCCTTTCGCCAGCGGGCCTCCGCGCCACGGCGCCCAAGCTCCGCCCGCTCCTCAGGCGCCAGGACCGCCACGTGGGCCATCAGGTTCATGGTAAAACGGCCTCGCCTAAGGCGTCAACCGCTGGCGCGGCATTCTTCGCCCGGTTCCAGCGATCAAGCTGCCGGTCGCCGTGGTGGTGATCGCCGCCGATGGCCGCCTGGGTGCCATCGCCGGGCTTCCGCTCAAGGTACACGAAAAAGATCCCAGCCGGCCCACGCTGCCGCGCAAACCGGGCAGCGCGGCGATCGAAGAGTCCGGCTTGGACATGCCCAAGGCCGACGGGGAGGAACGGCTGACGCTGAAGCGGCCGAACTAGCCCAACAGCCCGCCAACACCCAGCGCGGCTACCTCACCGCCGGAAACATGGTAGCGAGCCAGCAGGGGTGGTAGGAGCATGTCCACCACGTTGGGCTTGGCAGAACGGTAGCAGCCCGGCGCCGAGAGAATGGGTGTCTCACCCTTGTAACAGAGCAGCAATAGATTGCCCGGTTCGACCGGCGCCATATAGCGCTCCAGGGAACCGCCGATGCGCTCCAGGGCTCTGCCAATCACATCGTCCGGTCGGGCCGGGGCCGTGGTCGAGGCTATCAGGATAACGGCGGGCCGGCTGCGCAAGAGGTGTTCGATCCCGCGGGCGACCGAGTTTTCCTCCTCGGTGACCGCTAGAGTGAAGCTGGACCGCACCCCGGCACGCTCCAAGCGCTGGTGCATCACGCCTTGGAACAACTGCTTCGCCCGCGCACCCGTGAGAGAATCCGAATACAACACACCCACCGCGGGATTCCCCAGGGGCCGGACATGCAGCACGGGCCCTCGTTCCCCCAGCCTGGCTAAGAGCAGCTCCAGATCCCTCCGAGGCACAGCAAAGGGCACGCATTTCACCGTGGCGATGCGCTGCCCCAAGCTGGCACGCGCGAAGTTGGCGGCCGTGGAGATCACGGCCGTCGGTCCGGCATTGATCTCCCGCAGCAGGGCTCCGTCCACCAGCAGGCAGGCGTCCTCGGTGGCAAGCAGATTGGCCCGCCCACCCGCCGCCAGTCTTACTCCGACCGCACCACGACCGATGCGGCCAGCCACTTCCATGACCGCTTCGTCCTCGCCGACCTCACCGTCCTCCAGCTCGGTGGCCCAGACCTCCGTCACCCCCTTGCCCTTCAGCAGGTACACATCCTCCTCGCTAACAACGTGCCCACGCGATAGCAGCTTCCGACCGCCAGGGAGAAAAATGGCACGATAGAGCACCCTCCCCGACGACGCTGTCACCTCGACGGATTGCGCGTGCATTCAGTTACCCATCCCTCAAAGCCTTGTTGGTATTATGAACCCAGTCTGCAAAAATTGCAAACATTTATCCTCACTTCTGTTC
>VFZS01000871.1 GCA_016871095.1 Acidobacteriota bacterium | reverse complement strand
GGCGATGGCGTTGGGGTTGTCGTTGCGGCGGGCGATCGAGTCACGCTGCTGGATCTTGGCCAGGTCGATCTTGTCCTGAGGGAAGGCAGGATTCTGGAGGATGTCGGCCAGGATGGCGAGGCCCCGGTCGATGTCCTCCTTGAGCACCGAGACCTGGGCGCGGCCGGAGTCCTGGCCGATGCCGGTCTCGACGAAGGCGCCCAGCCGGTCCAGCTCTTCGTCCAGCTTGTCGCCCGGGCGCGTGGCGGTGCCGCCGGTGCGCATCACCGAGCCGGTGATCGAGGCCAGGCCGGTCTTGCCGGCGGGCTCCCAGCGCGAGCCGGCGCGGATCATGGCGGATACGCTGATCATGGGCGTCTCGTGGTCCTCGACCAGGTAGACCACCATGCCGTTGGCCAGCTCGAAGCGGACCGGCTCGGGCACTTTGATTTCGTTAAGCGGCGGGTACTTCAGATCCTTGTAGCTCTTGGCGGGCGCGGGTTTCCTGGCGGCTGGTTTCGGGGCGGGCGGCTGAGCCAGCGCCAGCCCCAGCGAGATCAGCGCGACTGAGAGCAGTTTGCCTGTACGCATGGTCATTCCTCCTGGGCCGTCACTTGGCAGCCCTTTCGACGGGGTCGATCGTGCCCACCGTCTTGTTTTCCCAGGTGAAGGTGGCCTTGGCTACCCGCTGTATGTCCTGGGGAGTCACGGCGTTGATCTTCTCCAGCTCGCGGAACAGGTTGCGCCAGTCGCCGGTTAAAACCTGATACCTGGCCATCTGGATGCCCAGGGAGAAGTTGCTGTCCAACTGGCGGAGCAGGCTGGCGCGGGCGCGGCGCTTGACGCCGTCGAGCTCCTCGGCGGTGACCGGCTCGTTCTTGAGCCGCTCAAGCTCGGCCTCGATGGCCTGTTCGACTTCCTGGTTGGTGTGGCCCGGGGCGGTGAAGCCAAGGAACACGAACATCCCGGGGTACTTCACCCCAGGGAAGCCGGGGAAGCCGCCCGCTTGCGTGGCTACCTTCTTGTCGCGCACCAGCGCGCGGTAGAGCCGCGAGGAGCGGCCCTCGCTGAGCAGGCTGCCAAGGGCGGTGTAGACCGCGTTGTCGGGGTGGTTGATGTCGGGCTTGTGGTAGCCCATCAGGAGGATGCGCTGGGACTGTAGCCGCATCGCCACCCGCTTCTCGCCCTGCTGCGGCGGTTCGACCGTGCGCACCGGCTCGGGCTTGGGCACGCTGGGGAGCCGCCCGAAGTAGATCTCGGCCAGCTCACGTATGCGCTGGGGATTGACGTCGCCCACCACCACTGTGGTCAGGTTGCTGGGTACGTAGTACTTCTTGAAAAACGCTTGCCCGTCGGCCGTGGTGAGGTTCTGGAGGTCGCTCATGTGGCCGATGACGCCCTCGCCGTAGGGATGGGACTTATAGGCGACGCCCTGAAACTCCTCGACCAGCCGGCCGATGGGCTGGCTCTCCCCCAGCCGCCGCTCCTCCATCACCACGTCGCGCTCCTTGTAGAAGTCGCGGAATACGGGATCGCGGAAGCGCTCCGACTCCAGGAAGAACCACAGCTCGGCCTGGTTCGAGGGGAGGCTGAAGAAGTACACGGTCATGTCTGTGCCGGTGCCGGCGTTCAGGTCGCGCCCGCCGGCCCGCTCGATGATCTCGCCGAATTCCTCCTTGTAGGTGAGCTTGCCGGCTTCTTCCTGCACGTCCTTGAAGGCCTGCTCGAGTTCCTTGAGCCTGGCCGCATCGGCCTTGGCGCCCTTGCGCTTCTCATCCCGCAAGGCGTAATAGGCTTTCTCGACTTTGTCGAGCAGCACTTTCTCCTTGGCCCAGTCCTTGGTGCCGATGGTGGTGGTGCCGCGGAAGGCCATGTGCTCGAACACGTGCGCCAGGCCGGTGATCCCCTTGACCTCCTGAGCCGCGCCCACGTCGGCGTAAGTCATGAAGGTGGCCACCGGGGCGTTGTGCCGCTCCACCACGATGAACCTCTGGCCGTTGGCCAGGGTGAATTCGCTGACGCGCGATTCGAGATCCCTGAACTCGCTCTGCGCCAGGGCCGCGGCCGTCAGGGCCAGCAGCCATAGGGGCGTGCGATGAATCCGCATTGTGCTCCTCCCTCACGGTTGGCAGGCCTGGA
>VFZS01000870.1 GCA_016871095.1 Acidobacteriota bacterium | reverse complement strand
GCCGCTCAATCTGTTCGACGCCGCCGCCAGCGATCTGGCCGACTGTTTCAGCGGCGAGCCCGACTTCACGCCGTATCGGGCGCTGCCGGTGGACCCCCGGCTGTTCGACCCGGCCAAGGCGCGCGAGCCGCTGGACCCGCAGCCCTCGCCCCGTCTGGACGACCCGGCGGTGCTGCGCGAGCAACACCGGGGCCAGCGGCCTTAGGACTCCGGTCCTGGTACCGGCGGATGGTTCTACGGCCTTTCAATTGACGATATAATGGTCCTTTGCTCCTTTGGGATGGGGCAAACACTGAAGGGTGGGACTCGAATCCTCACTGAAGCCGCATGTTCGCCGCTGCCTGGTGGCCACGTCGGTCCCTCCGCTGAGCTGGGCTTACCGTGCCATGTACGGGTGGCTGGTTCGGTACGCGGCCAGGCGGCTGGCGGCGTTTCCGGGCACCCGAGCCGTGTACCTGACGCGCGGGCTGACCGGCGATGAGTTCGTGGCCGGTATCAGCGACATCGACTTCGCTCTGATCGGCGAATGGAGAGACGGCGAACGGGAGCGCCTCGAGGCTTGGTACGAGAGGCTGGCCCGGCGCATTCCGCTTTACGATCCGACGCTGAGTCCCCACACGGTTGAGGAGTTCCACTGGCGATACCGCAACAGCCACCATCACCAGTTCAGATTCACTGAGGGAGCGGCGGTCTGGCGCCTGCTCGACGGCACGGACTACCTACGCCAGCTCGAGCGCTTGCCGGTGGAACGTCTGCCTGTCGGGCTGCACACGGAGCTCAAGGTGTGGTGGATGTTCTTTATCCTGCGCGGCGTTAGCGCGAACGGGCTTCGGCGCGATGAGCTGTTCAACCGCAGCCTCTGCTACAAGGTGGTGGCGGAGACCCTGCGCATGGATCTGGCCTTGACCCGCCAGCGGCTGGTGGCCTCCCGGAGGCAGGCCCTCGAGGAGGCCCGCGGCAGCCTGACGGCGGAGGGCGCAGCCCTGACCGGCAAGCTGTTGCGGTGCGCCCGTGCACGCTACCGGCGCTATGACGGTGAAGTCTTCGAAGATGCGTACCGGTTCATACTGCCTCACCTGGAGGATCTGCACCGCCGCGTGGAGTGGCGCTGGGGCCAGGAGGCTGCTGGCGCCACGCCGGTGCGGGTGGACTCGCCGCCCGAGGAGCGGTTTCGAACCTCCGCCGAGGAAGCATTTCTAGACCGGGCGGTTGCCTTTCTGAAGCGGCGCTGGGAAGGCGTGTACCGGGCCGCCTGTCTGGCCGGCGGCATCGGCTTCGGCATGGACGAGGTGCTGCTGATGGTGGAACCCGCGCCCGGCCGGCTACCCACTCTGGAGCAGCTTCGCGCCTGGAGCCGCTTCAGCGCGGAGCACCGCGGCGGCTTGCGGCGGCGCGTCAACGCCTACTTGCTGCTGCCGGCCGCCGCCTATCAGATCGACGACCCGGCCTGGGGCAAGCCCTTTCAGCACATCCTGCTGCCCCAATGGAACCCGGACGTCTTCCTGTCGCTGGCGCAGCCGGAGGCCTGCCGGGACGGCGTACCCTCGCGGCGGCTGGATCCGGCCGTCTGGGCGCCGCCAGAGGCGGACTTCATTGCCGAGGAGCGCACGCTGCTGCGTGAGGCGCTGGAGGATCCGGTGGTCTACCGAGCCAACAACCTGGACTTTCTGCGTACGTTCTGGAAGTACCTGCAACTGAACGCTGTCGCCGCCTCGGCGGACTCGGGCGAGGCGGTGTTCCCGCAGACGTTACCCGCCGTGCGGCGGGCGCTGGCGGCACAGAATCTGCCCCGGGCCCCCTTTCTGGAGCAGTTTGAAGAAGCGTATCGCGGCGAGTTGGAGGGCCGTCCCGCGGACATCGACAGGCGCCTCCCGGCGGCGGTTTCCTACCTCAAGGAGGTCACTCATGACGGATGAGCGCCGGCTGACCGCCTCGGTCGTGGTGGTCACTAAAGACCGGCCTGAGCTGATCGGCGAGCTGCTGGAGTCGCTGACCCGGCAGACGCTGCGCCCGGATGAGGTCCTGGTGATCGACAACAACTCAACGGCCAGCTATGACGAAGCCCTCGCCCCGTACCGCGACCGGCTGCCCCTCCGCGTGGTCGTGGAAGCCACGCCGGGCAT
>VFZS01000869.1 GCA_016871095.1 Acidobacteriota bacterium | reverse complement strand
TGTCGGTGGCGGGACGACCACCAGGTACAGGATGGGTCGGTTCCCCAGCCCGCCGTCGCCGTAGCCTGTGTCCCAGGTAAACAGGTTGTCCTCGCCCTGCGTAGGGCCGTCCAGCCGGAAAGCCACGACGCCATCCTTCAGGCGGCGTCCCAGCTCGCGACGCTGGGCCGCTGAGAACTCCCAGACGTTGACCTGCCGGGCGGCCAGGTCGCCTGGGGTGAGGGTCGGCCCGATGGACTCAGCCACGGCGGCCTCATGGATGGCGGCGTAGGTGGCCTGGGGCCATTTCTCCACCGCATTGGGCGCCAACATCTGCAACTGCCAGGCGCCCCCGGCGCCCAGATTCTCGCCGCTCAGGCCCATGAGCTTCACCGTGGCATATTCGATGGTCGAGCCCGCCGGGATGGTTGACAGGTCGAACTGCATAGCGCCGTGGTAGGTCTGGTCCATATAAACCCCCACGTGGAGGTTACGATCGCCAAAGTGATTGAGCCGGTCGCCACTGGCCACCCAACCTACGGCATTGGCCAATGGGGTGAGGCTATAGGCCCTCTGGCCAGGAGCCACCGTGGGTTGAGTCACAGGGCGGGACATGACCTGGCTGGACGGTGTGGGCAGCACTGAGGGTGTAGGAGCAAGCGAGGGCTTTGCGCTGGGCGATGGTGTAGGCTGGATGACCACGATCGGCGTGGGACGCGGCGGCGGAGCCTCCAGACGCTGCGCCAGGAAGAAATAGAGGAAAAGTAGGGCGAGGGCGCCAAAGGCCACCCAGGCGCCGATTTCCAGAAGCGAGATCTGCCGGTTCCACTCCTTGAGCCGTTCGACCAGGACACGCAGGTCCGGGATTTCCACCCGGCCAGCCGCTGCGCGGTCATCCCCGGTCGGAGGCTCAACCGCTGGCACCGCGGCCAGTTCTGAGCCTGTGGCTACTGACGGCGCAGGCTGCGTGGGGTCTTGGGCCAACCACGGACACGAGGGATAGTCCGCGCGGAGGCAGAACGCCTGCTGGTGGGCCAGATCAATAGGGCGGCGCGTCTGACCAACGAAGCAGCGATGCTCCTCGGAGGGGAAGCCGAACACCGTCTGGCGATCACTGCGCAAACCGAGCTGTGGACAATATCCCCGCACAGGCTGAGTCATCTACCTTGCTCCTGCACTCCAAATGTCAGGGAACAGTTCCAAGTTCCAAGTTCTAAGTTTCACGTTGCGGGGCCTGGAACATGAAACCTGGAACATGGAACGTGGAACGGGCCTGGAACGGGCTGGCTAACTTTTCTTCCGCCGTCGTTTCCCGCGCTCGTCTTCTGCTGAGTAGTAGTAGTAGTAGTAATAGCCACCGCCATGCCGATTGCTGAGCTTGTTTAGCACCACACCAAACAGCTTGACCCCGATTTTGTCCAGCGTCTCCTTGGCGCGTTTGGCTACTTCACTGCGGGTCTTGCCCGCGTCCACGACCAGGAGCGCACCGTCACACTGCGAACCCAGGATGCTGGCATCGGCCACGGCCAGGACGGGCGGGCTGTCAAAGATGATGACCTCTGCTTGCTCACGGATGCGCTTGATGAGCTGTTTCATCTGCGGTGACCCCAGGAGCTCAGCCGGGTTAGGCGGCAGAGGGCCGCTGGTCAGGACGCGCAGGCCCGCCACGCCACTGTCCGCCAGGACCTCGTCCAGCTTCAAGCCCTCGTCCAGCAGCAGGCTGGTCAAGCCCTGACTATTGGCAAGGCCAAAGAAGTTGTGTATCGCCGGCCGGCGCAGGTCCGTATCCGCCAGGACGACGCGCTTGCCGGCCTGGGCCATGGTGATAGCCAGATTGGCGGCCGTGGTGGTCTTCCCCTCGGTGGGGCCGGAGCTGGTGATCAGCACGCTAGAGGCAGGGTTAGACAGGCTGGAGAACTGGAGACTGGTGCGCAGCAGCCGATAGGCCTCGGAGATGGCAGCGCGGGGGTGACTCTTGGTGACGAGATGGTCGCCGGGCTCCTTGATGTCCTGGATGCGGGCGATGGCACCCAGGGTGGACGTATTGAGGACTCGCTCCACGTCCTCGCCGGTCTTGATCGTGTCGTCCAGGTACTCCAGCAAGAAGGCCGCGCCGGCGGCCAGGACGAAGCCGAGGGTGGCGGCCAGGAGG